>NZ_JAUBOQ010000009.1:79774-154937 GCF_036700325.1 Microcoleus sp. Z1_B2 | reverse complement strand
GGTGGCTGCGGGCTTTTTCATTCGTTTATTTTACCAGCTTTTGACACTGAAGTTTTTTTGACCTGAATCCTTACCTACCATCATCAATCTCATAGCAATTATTAAAAGTCGCTGCTCTCCGTCAGGACAAGGCTGTGCGGTTTTCCTACTGTATTTGAACTGTATTTGATCCGATTGAAAACTGCTATAAAATTAGATGAGTCAAAGCGAGACAGTACGCTGCCGAGGCGATCGCTAAAAATACTCTTCAGATCAATCTGAGGGTAGACGGCAAGAGTTCAAATCCCCTGCTATCGTTGGAAATATAGCCCTACAGATTACAACTATTAGGTTATGAATGCTTGGCGCGATCGATTCAATCAATTTACAGGTAAAACTCGATTGGCAGTTTGCCGGGTGTTCGTTCACCTAACAGGCGAAGATGTTGCACCGCTGTTAGGAGTTCTCAACCGCACCGCCAGACAAGCAATTGATGCCGATGGCGACATAGCAGTTTTAGGAGAAGGTCTTGTAGAAATTTGCAATCACCTGTTGCAGTACGACAACTACTGGCAAGCAGCCGCCAATGAAGGCGATGTTTTTTGGAATGAAGGCGAAGCGGGCGATTATGTGGATGAACTTTTCATTGATTCAGCCGATCGCTATCTCAGCGAGCCTCAATACAGTACATCTGTTTACGATAAAAATTCCCCCTTGTCTTTGCCGGTAACTAGAAATGTGGTGGTGATGCTGACAGTTGCCTATGAAGGCGAAGTTCCGGCCCTAGAAACTGACCTTGCGGACATCAGCGCGCTGAAAGTCGGTTTAAAAGCACTGATTAATTTACATTACCAAGAAAGGCTCCGAGCTGTGCAAGTTCACTTTTCTCCCGCACAGTTGGGAGACGAACTTACCAACGACCAAGTGTTGGTCAATTTCCCCGAACTTATTCCCATTTAAGGAAGGAGTAATTAGTTATTAGTTATTAGTTATTAGTTATTTGCGGTGCCCAGAGCGGAGTCGAAGGGTTATTTGCTACCAATGCGCGATGCCCGATGCCCAATGCCCAATTACCAATTACTATTTATGATGCTGCGAAAACTGACAATTTATTTAATGGCTTTAACTTTTTTGTGGACGGCAACCGGCTGCGGTTCACCTCGCACACAAACTTCTACAAATCCTGCGGGAAATCCGAATATTAACACTGTGCGCCCTGCACCAAACAATAACTTGGCTCAAGGCCAATATCCCGTACAGCAAGTTACCTACAACGATGCTGATGGCGAATACAGTTTGATGTTGCTGAATACTCCCCCCGGCAGTCCCCCAGTTTACCGCACTAGGGATTTGCAAATGGCTCGCTTAACAAATGAAGAAATATCGGCAGGCAAGAAAAGTTATCTAAATGTGGAGAACAATCAAGCGGTTTTGCATTTGACAGAAGATTTTAAAATTGAGTACGTTCACAACGTTACCGAAACTGTTCCTAATCCTCAAACAGGTCAGCCACAAACCGTAGTAGTGCGGCAGCAATCTGGCTTCTGGGCACCGTTTGCTGGAGCTGTGGCCGGTCAGGCGATCGGCAGTTTGTTATTTAGACCGCGATATTATATGCCGCCAGTCTATCAGCCGGGGATTATGACAGGATATGGCGGGTATGGTAATACTTACAACCAAGCTGTTCAGCAATATCAAACTCGGTATCGAACTCCGCCTCCGGCTGTGAGAAACCGTCAAGTTTTAAGGACGACCGGCCGCTTGCGATCGCCCACCTACAACCAGCCAGTAAGACCCTCAGTACGTCCTAATGGCAATCGATCGACCGGTTCGGGCTACGGTGGCAGCACTTTGAGGCGATCGCCCAACTCAAATTCCCCCCAGCAAAGGCGGAGTCCGAGTTTTGGTAGTGGCAGGAATTCTCGTCAACCGAGTCGCAGTCGTTCTTTTGGCGGCAGAAGGCGTTAAGAATATCATGTTTCAAACTCAGGCCAAATGTATCCTGGCCTTCGATCATTGCTAATTCGAGGATTCCACTCTGGATTTATCGTCAGCAATTTAGGCCAGGGCTGTAAATCATTTGCCCTCAATTCCTGATGATAAAATCGGACGATCTCTTTGAAAAATTTCAACCGCAAAGGATGCAAAGTAAGAGATATCGCTATTATTTATGAGATGTGCCTGTACGTTTCAACTGCCACTCATGCGCCCTTCTTTTTGCAGCCTCGATACCACTTTTAGGTAGAAGTTCACCACGCCAGGGTTTCAGTGCTTCTGGATTTTCCACCACCCAATATTCATCAGCCCCATACCCCTCTTTTTTTTCTTCTTTTTCTTTTTTTATAGCTTTCTTCGCATTGAGCGATCCAATATGACCATTTACGGACGGTTCACCGCGCTTTTGCAGCGCTAACCCTCGCTTAATTTGATCGGGTTTAATTTTTGGCCAAATCTCTAAACATCGCTTAAGCATCAAATCCGTAGTGTAGTGCAGCCAAGGAGATTTACCAGAAGCCAAACCACAATCAAATTCATAATAATATTGAATACCCAGTTCAAACTTCTTGACAGAGCTTCCAAAACGATCGAAACAAGAGTTGATAATCTTATCTAAAATCGCCAGTCCAGACTGCTCAATAGTTAGGTCAAATCTCTGCCATTCATTATTTTGAATGTAAAGGCAGCGAAAAATATATAGCGTCTCAATAACTTTTGCAGTAGGTTTTCTTTCATTTAGCCGTTTTTCTAATTCTAAGTTAGTCATAAAGAGATCGAAGAGATCAAGCATTTTGCCAGAGCGTTCATTTTTTTGATTGTCATACCAATAACCTTCACTTAACCTAGAGTAAACCCACTTTAACTCCATCTTGACTTCCTTGAGCGTGGGCGGACAATTGGTCGTAATTGAGTACGAGGGCAAATCCAAACTTTGAGTGAGACCAATCGAGATTGGATTTGGTATTTGCAGCTTTGCCAAGCCACCAAATAACGTCAACTCCTGCATATAAGTAATCCTCTGTTCGTTTTTCAAGTTCTTCAACTGTTATTGAAGCTAGTTGGCACTCGTGAGCGACTATCCACCCGTTAGGAAACTTTGCTACAACATCAGCAATCCGCCTTACTTCAGGAATAGGAAACTCATATTCTATTTCGGCAAGGCTGTACTCTGGCAGTTCTGTCTTGAGAGTTTTTGCTATCAACTCTTTCCCTGCAAGATGTTCAGGACTTTCTGGATGGCTTTGGTAATCGCTTGTGCATTCTGCTTTGTGGGCAAAATGAGGTTTTTTGATCATCCCTTGCTTAATAATCATCGGACTACCACAAAGCTGACATACTAAGTCACCTGCTTGCAGTTCAGCACGAGGATTTTTCAATTTTGTAATGTCTACTCGTTCGTTAGTGCTTGCGATTTTGGCAATTAACGGCATGGTCACACCTCTAGTTAAACGATAGACAGAGAGCGTATTAAACAGTTTAAAGCCTTTCCATATAAAATGGCTATACTTAAATAAAGCATCTGTCCTTTCACGATCGGATAGCTGACATGACCCAAAGCCTCAACCCCACAACCTTACCTCCCGCCTTTCCCGATCACACCCAACTACCTGACTCCGACGGCACGTTTGTGAAAAACTTCCAAGAACATCCCCAGAGTATTCTACTCACCGACTCCCTGGAAACTACACTGCAAACCCTTCACCCCGACGGACAATATGCGATCGGGCAAGATAGCGGCATTTACTGGCGCGAAACCGATCCTCCAGAAAAGGGAGCCGAAGCGCCTGACTGGTTCTACGTTCCCAACGTCCCGCCCCTAATAGATGGGGAAATTCGCCGCTCTTACGTGATTTGGCGCGAGTATATTGTGCCATTAATTGCGATCGAATTTGCTAGTGGTAATGGCTGTGAAGAACGAAACAATACTCCCTTATCTCGCTTACCAGAAGGTGTCAACCAGAAACCCGGAAAGTTTTGGGTATACGAGCAGATTATTCACATTCCTTACTATGCGATATACATCATTAAAACGAGCGAATTGGAAGTCTATAACTGGGTGAATACTCGTTATCGCCGTTTGCAACCGAACGATCGCGGGCATTATCCGATCGACATGATGGGAGTAGAGTTAGGTGTGTGGGAAGGTAGCTATCAAAATCAGCATCAGCGATGGTTGCGTTGGTGGGATAATCAGGGGAATTTGTTGTTAACTGGTAGCGAACAAGCTAGACTCGAACGCCTCCATACCGAACAGGAACGCCAAAGGGCCGATCGCGCAGAACAAACCCAACGGGATGCTATTCCCCAACTGTTGGCAATGGGTTTAACTGTAGAGCAAGTGGCTCAGGCGCTGTCGCTGTCGGTGGAAGATGTACAGAGATTGGGCTGACAGTTAACTTTCATGATTCAGAAGCCAAATCTCTTTTCTCGAATTGCTGGCATTTCTACGATCGTCCTTTGTGCAGTCGGCGGATTGTTGTACGTCAAAAAACCCGTACAATCTATTCCCGCAAAACCAGCACCAGAGGAAATTGTACTAGATGCCGAAGTGCGATCGCTCCCCGGAAAACTCGACAGCATCCCCCTCTTCAACAGCAACAGTCCCGAATGGGTCAAAAAAGAAGGCATTTTGCTCTCCACGTTTCCCCCAGACGGCAAAAAAGTCCCCGCGGCTCACCTTAACTTCGCCTTTCAAGGGCAATTCAACCTGTTTGCTCACCACTTTTCTCACACTCCGCTGAATTTGAGAACTTTGTATATCGGCGCTTTGCTCTACAATCCCAGCTCCGAACCCGTGACGGTGGAAGTGTTACAGGCAGCCAGTTACCTGATGGAACCAGACGCACCGTTCAAACAAAAACCAGCACTAAGTGAGACTCCCAACGGCGAAGTATATTCCGGCCCTGGGATTCGCGCTGTCGATAACGTTTTGCGGGGAATGCGGCAGCCGGATTTTCCCGAAAAACTGCTGATTGCACCGGGAGAAACCGCATTGTTGATGAATCGCCCTATTCCCGTGCGGGGTCTGGAAAAGCCGATAAATGGTCGTTCTACCTTTGTGCAGCTCAAAAGTAGCGGCAAGGTTTATGCCGCTACTTTGGCAATGTATGCACCTCAAAATGCTGATGGGGGCGAGCGCGCGCCAACTCTGGAAGAATGGCAGCAATTGCTGAATAATGGCGGTTTGGCAGGCCCCCGCGACAAAACCCCGACTCCCCCCGACGCGACTTCGGGAAGCCTGATTTACGGCCGCGTAGCAGGGGTGCAGCAAGGTTCGGGATGGGAAGCGGAATTAGTCGATCGCGATGCTAAAAATCTGGCAATTCCCCAGACTGGAAAAGCGATATCCTATGGGATCTCTACCTTGCGCGGGGGCACTTTGGGAACCCAACAAGTGCAAGCCGGAAAAATGCTGGCGCGCTATCCCGACACCGCTTACGAAGCCCACGGCAATTACGGCGTACACTACAATCTGATTGTGCCGCTGCATAACACTGCCCAAAAACCGCAAACGGTAGCGGTGAGTTTGGAAACGCCTTTAAAAGAAGATCGACTCTCAAAAAATGGATTGCGATTTCGCCAACCTCCCCTAGATTTTCCCTATTTTCGAGGTACTGTGCGGCTGCGCTACCGAGATGATGGAGGTTACGATGTAACTCGCTACGTGCATTTGTGGCACCGTTTCGGTCAAGTTGTGGAACCGATGGTAAAGTTGAGGTTAGCTGCGACAGAAACGCGATCAGTAAAAGTTGATTTTATTTATCCTCCCGATTCCACGCCGCCGCAAGTATTGACAGTGAGAACTTTGGAATAGTTGATTTAGCCTTCTCTGTTTCCCCCAGACCCAAAAAATATGTGATTTAATTTCTACATTAGTATGTAGGTGACAATATGTCTTCTTCACAACCCCCGTCAGGGGAAAGAAATCCTCTAGGATTGGATGAATTGATTGCTATCTTGGTTGCCTTCGGCACGATGGGAGCAATTTTATTTTGGGTAACAGGTAAAAATCCCGATCGATTGAATGCCAGAAATTGGCAATTTCCAGCCGTTTTCTCTCAGCCTGCTGTTACTCCCGCGACTCCGGGAATATTAACGCCAGAATCGCCAAGTTCGGATTTGCGATCGCCCGCGACAACCCCCCTTCCGTCAAAACCAGATGTCGCACCTGTGGCACCTTTAGGGCCGATTTTACCGGCAACTCCTCCGGTGGGTGTAATCGTTGTTCCTCCGAAGCCAATTGCGCGATCGACTCCCGATCCAGCAATTACCAAACCGAAAGCCGATAAACCCAAAGCCGATAAACCCAAAGCCGATAAACCCA
The DNA here is from genome assembly GCF_036700325.1 of Microcoleus sp. Z1_B2. Classification (NCBI taxonomy): domain Bacteria; kingdom Bacillati; phylum Cyanobacteriota; class Cyanophyceae; order Oscillatoriales; family Microcoleaceae; genus Microcoleus; species Microcoleus sp. Z1_B2. Next base: position 148,636 of record NZ_JAUBOQ010000009.1, on the reverse strand, counting down.
AAGTTGGGCCTGTTATATTATCCGATGTTCCCGACAAATATTGGGCGCGTCCGTTCATTGTCGCTTTAGTCGATCGCAAAATCTTTACTGATTTCACCGACAGCAAATTTCGTCCCGACGAACCGATGACGCGAGCCGAACTAGCGCGCTTAATTCAGCGAATGTCCGACGACAAAAAGCCGATCCGAAAACCGATTGATTTTAAAGACGTAAAAGACAAAAGTCCTGTAGCTCCGGCGATCGACCACACCGTCACAACTGGATATCTTAAAGGATACCCAAACAATGAGTTCCGTCCCGACAAAAATATTCCCCGTGTCGAAGTCATCGCAGCTTTAGCCAGCGGTTTGAGCCTGAAACCATCAACAAAAACAACCAAAACTTTACAAGTTTATACAGACAGGAAAAAAGTGCCGAAATGGGCAGTTAACAAAGTAGCATCAGCCACAGAAGCTGGCATTGTTGTCAACCACCCGAAGCGCGCACTTTTGCAGCCTAATAGAACAGCAACTCGCGCTGAAGTAGCAGCCATGATTTACCAAGCTATGGCAAAAAAAGGCCAAGTACCTGCAAAGGCTTCTGAGTATGTTGTGCGGCTTTAATTAGAGGAATGAAGCCCTTCTTTTTTCTATGAGTCTGACTTGGGCTTGCGGGTAGTCAGAAACCGGGTTTTTTGCGACAATACTTCCTCATAGCTGACAGAATCAGCCAAAAACCCGGTTTCTTGGGCTTGCGAGCCGTCAGAAACCGGGTTTTTTGCGACAATACTTCCTCATAGCTGACAGAATCAGCCAAAAACCCGGTTTCTTGGGTTTGCGGGCAGTTGAGATCGATGTTAAAATCACAGGAATCATGTCAAATCATCATTCCACACTCATTGATTCGATTTGAGGCAATTATTATGTATCATCAGATAAGACTTGGGGATAATCAGCTCGATAGCAGCGATATTCAAGAAACAGTAGTTATTGATACTGATGGAGAAGTGCTCTTCTATCCCAATTTTTTTAGCATCGAAGAAAGCGATCGTCTTTTTTCAGATTTATATTCTAGTATTAACTGGAAACAGGATATTATTCATTTTTATGGAAAAAAGATACCTTTACCCAGACTTACAGGTTGGTATGGAGATGAAGGCAAATCATATACATATTCCGGCATCGAACAGCATCCCGATCCTTGGACTCCCACACTCAAATTAATTAAATCAAAAGCTGAAGAGATATCAAAAGTTACTTTTAATAGCGTGCTTCTCAATCTATATCGTGATGGTAAAGATAGCGTTTCCTGGCATAGCGATGACGAGCCAGAATTAGGAAAAAATCCGATTATAGCCTCAATTAGCTTTGGGGCAACTCGCCGATTTTCCTTAAAGCATAAAATTTCAAAAGACTACAAAATTGATATAAATTTGCTCAATGGTAGTTTGCTGTTGATGAAAGGTGAAACCCAGCATTGCTGGCAACATCAAATTCCTAAAACTTCTAAATTTGTGGAACCAAGAATAAATCTAACTTTTAGAATCATCAAACCCGTTTAAAATAAAGAAAATAAAATTTCAGCGCTGCTATCAAATCAGGGTTAATTGAGTTATGAAAAATCTACTTTTATTAGGAACCTTAAGCTTTAGTATTGCTTTTTGTTTGGGTATAGCAGTAGAAAAAAATCTTCATAAAAGTGCTGTCATAGGTGGTATAGCGACAATTAGCACCCTTAGTAGTGCCTTCGTTTTAAGCAAAAAATCTGACCGAGAACTTGAAAATATCCGCAGCCATGCCGAAAATTTAAAAAGCATTGAAAATCAGATTTTAAGCCTGAAAAATAAAAGAATAAAACTTGTACAGGCAATTGATAGCAACACTAAATCAAAAGCCACGATTGAAGCAGAATACAACTCAATTGCGATTGAAGTCGAGCGGCTTAAAGAAGAAGTTAAATCTCTCAATCTACAGCGAAAAAGTCTGCACAATGTAATTGCTAAGCATAAAAATCAAGACATAAAAATTAAACCTAAAATTCCTGTTAAAACTGAAGTAGCAAAACCAATCAAAAAGACAACAAAGACAATATTGTACAATTGCATTTTAGATGGATTAGAAAATTCGACATACTTTTATCACAAAAACCACCAGGGAACCTTTGAAAACTATTTACAATCATTACAAAAACCCGCAGAAGCATTGTGGTATTCTTATAGATCGAATCAGGTTAAAGTAAATTATTCGGAGCCGTCAATTCAAGCAGTTTATTTGATGCGTTATTATCCCCATTATGCGTACATGAATTTTCAAATATTAGAAATGATACACGCTCAAAATTTATTGAAAAATCTAACAAACGAAACGCTAGAAGTATGCTTATTTGGTGCAGGGCCATGTCCAGAAATCGTAGGCTTAAGTAAATACTTATCAGATAAGTATCAAAACATTAAAAGATTAACTGTTAATGTATATGATATTGCTTCTGAGGAATGGACTTTAAGCAGAAATATTACCGAAAAATTTGTGATACCGGAATACTGGTCCGGAGATTTAAAGCTAAATAGTAATTACCTAGATTTATGCGAATCTAATTCTCTTTACTCAATCAAAACAACAATTCAAAAAAGCCAAATGTTCATTTTTCAAAATTGTCTAAATGAAATTTATAATATATCTACAGTTCAAACAAATCTCAATTTTTTGCTTAATGAAATACCTGTAGGTGGTGTAATAATAATTATTGATTTATGTAACTATAACCAAAACACCACCATAATCGATCGATTGAAAGAACAAGTAAGTAATCGAGATGATTTTGAAATTTATTGCCCTGAAGCTAAAGATACTAAAATTAAAGCTTGCTTTCCCATTCCACCACTAATCACACAACATCTCTTAACTGGAAAAGATAAGTTAGTACCTCGTAGTAAAGATATCGATTGTCTTTTTATAAGTTTGCACAAAATTAATCTAAAAGCTTTGTAATTGATATGAAATTCGGTTGCAAAGGCATCATTACGTTTGCTACCGCCTTAATTTTGAGGACTAAAGTTCTCACTCCGAACCAGTTTGTAGTAAGGACTTTAGTCCTTCTTTCTTAGTCCACGCTTGAGTGAACATAGAAACAAGTTAAATTAATCTTGAAACACCATAATACTGCCTGAATAGCAAGCTACCCAAACCTGATTAGTTTCTGGATCGTAGGTAATGCCGATTGGGCTTGAATTAACCTTCACTGTTTGCAGCACTTTCATATCGCTAGTCCTAACTTTGCTAACAGTATTCGAGAAATAGTTCACCACATAAAGCAGTTTTCCCTGATCGGAAATTGTCATGCTGCGAGGTGCTCTTCCTGTCGAAACTTTGTCCACCACTTTACCAGTTTGTAGGTCAATTTTGGCCACATTTCCTTCACCATTTAAAGTGGCATAAAGATACTTTCCGTTGGGATCGATCGTCAAATGACGCGGCGCATTGCCAATATTTATCAGCCATTCTACCGAAAAGTCTATGAGATTGACTTTCGCAATATTGGAAGAACCCATGATGGCAACATAGGCATTTTTTGAGTCGGGAGTAACAACAATACCGCGAGGATAGGCACCCAGTTTTACCCGCTCGATTTCGATGTTTTTATTGATATCAACTATGCTCAAATCCCAACTGCACCAATTGCTAGCGAGGGCGAAGCGATTGTCAGGCGAAACAGCATTGAATTTCGGCACTGCACCTACAGGAATTACCTTTTCTATTTTTAACGTTTTGGTATTGATGCGGTACAGAAAACTTTGGTCGTGTTTTGCGGCTGGAGAGCACCTGTCGGTTCCCGGATTGCTAAACCCCGAACCGTACATTTTGTAGTTGGAGACGTAGGCATATTTGCCATCGGTTGAAAAAGCTGCTTCTACGGGAGATCCTTTATAATTGCCTTTGAATTTAGAAAAGCCGAAATTCGACAAGTTTACTGTATCGGGAATAGTTTTGACTAAATTAAAGTTCCTGTCGTAAACTGTGATTGTGTGACGGTACATCATGTTTTGAGCAAAAAACAAGCCATCTCCCGAATAAACTATTGATTTGGGCGAGATGTTGCCGTAAATTGTTTTTTTCAAGGTCATTTTTCCTTGAGTGTTGTCGGGAGGATTTACTAGCCTTGTGGTTGGTGATTCACTTTTTATATCTTCGGAAGTTTCTGTTTTAAATGGTGGCAAGGAGGGTTCTTGGGACTGAGTTTTAGTTTGAGTTTCGAGTTCGTTTGTGTTTTCTGTGGCGCTAGGAGATGGCGAAGATTTATCGACATTTGGCGCGATTTTTTCCGCAGCTTCAATACTCCCCTCTTCCGGCTTACCTTTCAGCGCTGACAAGGTTTTAGGGCCGACAATTCCGTCAACTTTCAGGTTGTTCTCTGCTTGAAACTTTTTCACAGCAGCCTGGGTGAGAGCACCGTAAAATCCTGTAGCCTTACCGCGAAAATAGCCTGCGTTTTGTAGAGTTTTCTGAAGTTGGGCTACTTGGGGGCCTGAATCACCTTTTTTGATGGCGAGTGCGGGATTGACTAAATTTAAAATTGTGAGAGCGATCGTAAAGAAAAGTAAAGGAGCAGAGGCTAACTTTAGGTGCATTTTTGAGTTAGTTCTTTGAAGCAGACATCTTGTACCATTTTCATGAACAGGCAAGATGCCTGTTCCACAAGAGTTTAAGTTGTTGTTTGTGGGGAGTAGGGGTTGGGCATCTTGCCCGCCCTTGAAAGCCTGATTTGTAGCCGTTTCCCAAGTTTTAGCTAAATGTAGGTAGGCTAGTCCGTCCATAGTTTTTACCGGGTATTTTTGGTGCTATGATACACCAGTTAATACCATTTTAGATTTTAGATTTTAGATTTTAGATTTTAGATGGGGAATGACTTATGGAATATGGGTTTGCAGCTTGCCGACCGTTGCATTCTTTTTTCAAACTTGTATAACATTGATTAAAGGAAAAATCTTATAATCAAACTTAGGGTAAAATATCCTAGCAGTTTTGAGAGCAGTTTTTAATGGTGTAAGCAAGTAGGAGCGATCGACAATGTGGAGTGGGGAACAAACAACCGCAGAATCAACGACAAAAGAATCCCGCCAGACGTTGCTGGGGGACGGTTACGGGGGACTATGCCAGCGGGCTTGGGTAGAAATCGATTTAGCAGCTTTAACTCACAATGTAAAACAGCTTAAAAAGCTCTTATCTCCTCACACACAACTGATGGCAGTTGTGAAAGCGGATGCCTACGGGCATGGTGCTGTTGCAGTCAGTCAAACAGCATTGCAAGCAGGTGCTAGTTGGCTGGGAGTGGCGACAATTCCCGAAGGAATAGAATTGCGAGAAGCTGGGATAGAAGCGCCGATTTTGTTGTTGGGGGCAACCCATACAGCCCCACAGGTAAAGGCGATCGCCCATTGGCACTTGCAGCCCACTATTTGTACTGCCAAACAAGCCTTAATTTTTTCGGAAGTTCTCGCAGGCATTAACCAATCTTTGCCAGTTCACGCTAAGTTAGATACGGGAATGTCTCGCTTGGGTACGTCCTGGCAAGAAGCAACAGAATTTGTGCAATTAGTCAAGCGGTTGCCCAATTTAAAATTAGCCAGTATTTACTCTCACTTGGCGACTGCAGACAGTCCCGACCCCACAGTTATGAGAGAGCAGCACCAGCGGTTTCAACAGGCGATCGAGCAAATTAAAATAGCAGGAATTAACCCCCCTCGCCTCCACTTGGCAAACTCTGCTGCCGCCCTCGCTGACCCGGATTTGCACTACGATTTAGTGCGGGTCGGTTTAGCTACCTACGGTCTTTATCCAGCTCCTCACTTGCAGTCGAGATCCAATTTGAAGCCCGCAATGCAGGTAAAAGCTAGGGTAACGCAGGTAAAAACAATTGAAGCAGGAACCGGCGTCAGTTACGGCTATCAATTTATAGCTCAGCGGCAGACACAGATTGCCGTAATTGGTATCGGCTATGCAGATGGTATTCCCCGCAATCTTTCTAATAAAATGCAGGTTTTAGTCAGGGGTCAGTTCGTGCGGCAAGTGGGCGCGGTGACGATGGATCAATTAATGCTGGATGTAACTGATATTCCCGATTTAGAAGTCGGTGAAGTGGTGACTATTTTGGGCAAAGATGGGGAATATCACATTAGTGCTGACGATTGGGCCGCGACTTTAGGAACTATTTCGTGGGAAATTCTCTGCGGTTTTAAACACCGATTGCCCCGCGTAGCAGTACACTATTAAGAATAGTCCGGCAGGGGTTTAAACCCGTGCCTCATAGCCAAAGTCGGTTGAAACCGACTCAAGAGTTTGAAGGATAAAATTATCGACAGTCCGGCAGGGGTTTAAACCCCTGCCTCATAGCAAAAGTCGGTTGAAACCGACTCAAGAGTTTGAAGGATAAAATTATCGACTTTAGTCCTCTTCTAGAGGACTTCCGCTATGAGACAGGGGTTTTAAACCCCTGTCGGACTCTCCGACTTATGCAGAAGACTGAGACTGCAATTCTCAATTTCTACTTCCCAATTCCCAATTGATATGACAGTTATTCAGACGTTTTTACCCATAGCTCAAACCTTCTATTCTCAGCTAAATGCAGAAAGAACACAAGCCTTGGAAGTAGCCCAAGAATTCTCGAAAAAATTCGTAGAATTGGGGTTTAAAATTGTACCTCAACTGCTGTGGGCGATCGGCATTTTGTTAATTACGCGATTTGCGATCGGCTTTGCGGGCCGCGTGACTCGCCGAGCACTGAGTCGCACCGAAGCCACACTGCGGAAATTCTTAGTTCAAGCTGCTGAAATTACGATTTTGGTAGTGGGAGTAGTCGCTGCTTTGAGTCAGTTGGGAATTCAAACTACCAGTGTGGTTGCGGTGGTGGGTGCGGCGGGTTTGGCCATTGGTTTGGCGTGGCAAAATACTTTGTCCCACTTTGCTGCTGGGGTAATGTTGATTAGTTTGCGGCCCTTTGAAGTCGGGGATGGGATTGAAGCTGGCGATGTTAAGGGAGTGGTGGACAGCATCGGGATTTTTTCAACCACCGTGGTGACAGACGATCGCATAAAAATTATTGTCCCGAACAATCAGTTGTTTAACGGTACACTGAAAAATACAACGGCAATGGGAACGAGGCGAGTAGACTTGAAGATTGATATTGGCGATCGGCCAATTCGTCCAACTGTAGCTGAGTTATTAGAAATTGCCCACTCTCACCCGCTGGTGTTGGAGAATCCGCCCCCGACTTGTTTGGTGGTCGAGATTACTCCCGATACAACTATTTTATCTCTCCGACCTTGGTGCGCGTCGGTGGCCTACGAACAAGTGCGATCGCAAGTTCAACAATACGTCAAAGAGGCAATGGATGCCGACAAAAATCAAGAACAATAGATATACAGCGGTTTTCGCTGTTATGAGGTACAATCAATAATAATGAAATATCATTATGTAATCAAAGCTAATGAAAGCATATTCACTCGATCTTAGAGAAAAAATAGTGACAGCACATTTAGTAGGCAAAATGTCAATCAGGAAAGTAGCCACCCAATTTGGTGTCACTAAAAGTCTAGTTCAAAAACTGGTTAAGCAACAACAAACTGAGGGAAATTTACAACCCAAACAAAGAGGAAAACCGCAATTCAGCCATCTGACTTCTTCAGATGTAGAAGTCAGAGCACTGGTGGCAGAGCATCCCGATGCCACGTTGGTTGAGTTCTGTGAATTATTTGCAGAAAAGACTGGAAATTGGGTGAGTCGGGCAGCAATGTGTCGCTGCTTACAAAAATTAGAGCTAAATCGCAAAAAAAAACATGGTATAGTAGCCAAGCTAGGACAGAAAGAGTCCAAAAATTGAGAGTAGAGTATTGGGAGAGAATCAAGGATATCGAGCCTGAAAACCTAGTATTTTTAGATGAAACAGGTATTCTATTGGGTTTAGCCAGAACTCATTCTCGTTCTATGCCTGGAACAAGAGTTGCTGATATCAAACCATTTTATCGAGGGGCAAAGGTCACAGCTATTGGCGCAATTACTATTAATAAAGTGCTAGCATTAATGACAATGAATGATTCAATGGACGGAGCAGCATTTGCCGTATTTATTGAGAAATTTTTATGTCCTGAATTATGGAAAGGAGCAGTAGTAGTTATGGATAATTTACCCGCCCATAAATTAGCATCAATTGTGCCAATGATTGAATCTGTAGGTGCGAGTGTAATTTGCTTATCTCCGTATTCTCCAGATTTTAACCCCATTGAACTTTGGTGGTCACAACTCAAATCTTTTTTACGAAGTTTCGCTCCAACTACCACATCAATGATTGATAAAATTATTGCAGTTGCCCTCAAGTTAATGAACCCTAAACATTTAAGAAATTGGTTTGCTAATTGCTGCTACTGTACCTCATAACAGCGGGAACCGCTGTAAATCTAAAATCTAAAACCCAACATTTATCCGAGGTATTTCCCATGAGCAAGTGGTATCCGCAGCAAATTTTGCAAGAACCCGGTGTCAGAATCACCGCAACCGAAAAACAAACAATTCTTAGCAAATTTCCGCCTCCCGACGACAACGGTCAAATCTATGCCGACGGCGTTTTTGAAGGCGGCGGCGTGCGCGGAGTTGCGTTTTTAGGAGCACTCAGGTGCTGTAGCGATTTGGGCATCCAGTGGCGAAAATTGGCCGGCACTTCGGCAGGTGCAATTACTGCCGCAGTATTGGCAACCGACTTGTCAATAGATGATTTAGAGGAAATTTTAGGACAGCTCGATTACAGCATATTTTTAACTCAAAAAAACAGTCCTCTAATTTTAAACGGCGACCCCGCCGACGACTTGCAATCTCCTGCTTGGACTCTACTTTTCTTAACAGTTAGCCGTCAGATGGGAGAATATTCGGCGCAACCGTTCCGGCAGTGGCTGGAAGCAATGCTCGGTCGAGGTAAATTGCACACTTTTGCCGATGTCAAACAAATCGTAAAAGAGCGGGAATTAAAAGTAGTAGTATCCAACCTCAGTCGCGGTGAAATGTTGGTGCTGCCCGACGACTTACACCGACGCGAATCTACCGATTCCGATCCTTTGTACGAGCAGTTGCGACTCAAAAGGGCTGAAGATTTTAGCGTTGCTGAAGCCGTTCGGTTGTCGATGAGTATTCCGCTATTTTTTGAACCGGGAAAACTCGGCGATGACTTAATTGTAGATGGCGGAATTTTGAGCAATTTCCCCCTGTGGATTTATGACAAACAATCCGTCGGTGCGACTCCTGCTATGCCGCGCTGGTTTACCTTTGGGTTTCGATTAGTCGATACCGGAATTGAGACTAAAGTTAAGATTGATACTCCGCTGTCGATGCTGGCGGCGATGTTCCGAACGATGATGAAAGCAAGAGACCGCTATCACCAGCGAGAAATGGATAAGGGCAGGGTGATTAATATTGATGTGACTGACGCTGGGGTGACGACGACGGACTTTAATCTCGATGGCGATCGCAAGGCTCACCTGTACCGCTTGGGGTATTTGTATACTAAGAGGTTCTTTTTGAGTTCCAATTTTAGTTGGGAAAAACACTTGAAGGCTAGGGGCTTTGGGGAAGAGGCTGGAGGTTGAGGTCGCGAAAAGTATACAGAGTAAGGGATTGAGGAATTTTTAAATTAGGGGTTGGCAAGAATAAGATGTGTGTGCTATAGTTAGTTACTGTCATCTTGGAGAGGTGGCTGAGTGGTCGAAAGCGGCAGATTGCTAATCTGTTAAGGGTGTTAACATCCTTCGAGGGTTCAAATCCCTCCCTCTCCGTTTTAGAGCTTCTAGGAAAAAGTTCCTTTTAATCAAATTTTTGGACGGGCTAGAAGCCCATCCCACAAGAAAATTTTGTGGGATGGGCTTCTAGCCCGTCCCAATTATTTTTGCAGTTCAAGTCTAGTCTAGCCGCAATAATCAACTACTAAATCTAATTAAGCACTTTCATCGCTTCGACAACTTGCCGCGAGATAAATGGCAAAATTTCTTCATTCTTGCTATTCTCTTTCCCCTCGGTAAATACAACCAACAAATACGGCCGTAAGCCCTCTATTTCAATATAAGCAGCATCGTGACGAACTTGACTTGTCAGTCCGGCTTTTGACCACAATTTTGCTGATTCTGGCAATCCGCCACCTAAAAAACCCGTTACTTGATTTTCAGGATCTGCCTCTAATTCTGCTGGGTCTAAACTGCGTTTCATTAAACCCATCATTTCTTGCGATGCTTGGGCAGAAACAGCTACGCCGCCGATTATACTGTGCAGCAAACGCGCCGCTGCATTTGTGGTCAGCATATTTCTATGTTCCATTAATTCTCCTAGACAAGCTCGCTCGCGACCATAGGGGCCGTCACACCAGGTTTTCTGATTGACGTTAATATTTTGTAATTCCGGCCAATCCAATGATTGAAAGTAACGGTTGACGATGTTTCGCTGCTGTTTCCAACTTTCAAAGGGGCCTGGTGATAATTCTGGGCCACTGGTGGTGCCGGTGAGGGCGTCTACTACTAAACTTGTGGCGTCGTTGCTGGAATCAACTATCATATCTCGGACGGCGCGTTCTAATTCTGGCGATGTTTGAATCATGCCTTTTTGCGCCCATTCCCAGATGGCAACGAGGTAGAATAATTTGACGATGCTGGCTGGATAAATTCGTTCGGAACCTCTGGCGCTAAAACCTCGCGGTTGATACTTCCAAAATTCTTCTGGACTCAGGGCGCCGCCTGTATTGACTCGCACCGGGGGATCGTAGACTATCCAGGTAATGGCTGTACGATCGCCGCTTAATCCTGTAAATTCTGCTTTGGCTGCGTCTATAATGCTACTGCCGAGGGTTTCTAATTGTTCGTCTTTGTGAAAAAATGTCATGGTTAATGGCTGACGGTTAACGGTTAACGGCTAACTAATGGCAATCTATCGTTAAATGCGAACAATAAATGCGAACAATTAACAGCAAACAATGAGCAATTAGCAATGGCCAATTATCAATTATCTGATGTTGTGGAGTACCGGGCCCGATCGCACATAAATATTTACGATTCCCCAAAGTGCGATCGATTGGCAACTCAAGCAGCGCTGGGGCGGCATTTGCGAGTTGTTGACCCCCCCCAGCCCCCCCTTATCAAGGGGGGGAGAAATGCCATAGACTCGGTTGTTGAGGGGGATACAACGGCTGTGATGGTGCGACTGTGCGAAGATGATTATCCGGGATGGCTGGATCTTCGAGATGTCGAGTTGCTCGATGTGGCAGAAACAGTGTATCATCCTCTGGTGGTTTCTGAGGCAGAAATCAAGGAAAAATTACCAATTGTAATTACTTTCGCTCGCGAGGCTATGCACCAATCCAATTATTATCTTTGGGGCGGTACAGTCGGGCCAAATTATGATTGTTCCGGCTTGATGCAAGCTGCTTTTGTGGCTGCGGGCATCTGGTTGCCGAGGGATGCTTATCAGCAGGAAGCTTTTACTAAACCGATTAGTATCAGTGCTTTAGAACCGGGGGATTTAGTATTTTTTGGTACGCCAGAAAAAGCAACTCATGTAGGATTATATCTCGGAGATAATCGCTACATTCACAGTTCGGGACAAGCACAAGGTCGCAATGGTATCGGTATCGATGTTTTGTCGGAGGATGGCGATCGAGTCAGTCAAGCTTATTACCAGCAATTGCGGGGATATGGTAAAGTTGTGGCAAGTTATCAACCTAGTTAGTTGTTGACGGTTGACTGTTGACGGTTGACGGTTGACTGTTAATATTATCGAATAAAAAAATGGACGCTGCATTATTTTTGGAAAAATTGGCTGCACAGCAGGCTGGCGCGGAGGTTGTTCTCGACGTTTCAGTGGTGGTGCCGGTGTATAATGAGGTGGAAAGTTTGCCTCATTTGATTGAGGCGATCGCCTCTTCTATCCAACCATCTGGACTCAGCTATCAAATTATTTGTGTAGATGACGGTTCTAAGGACGGTTCGGGTGCACTTCTCCAGCAGTTAGCCAGCACTCGCGATGACCTTTGTGCTGTAATTTTGCGCCGCAATTACGGGCAAACTGCTGCCATGTCGGCAGGTTTCGATCGCGCTCGCGGTCGTGCTATTGTTACCCTAGACGGCGATTTGCAAAATGACCCGGCTGATATTCCGCTATTGTTGGAAAAGTTAGATGAAGGCTACGATTTAGTCAGTGGCTGGCGCAAAAATAGGCAAGACAATACTATTAGCCGGTTGATTCCTTCTAAAATTGCTAACTGGTTAATTGGTCGCGTTACAGGCGTAACTTTGCACGACTACGGCTGTTCTTTGAAAGCTTATAAATCCGAGTTGGTAGCAGACTTGAATCTCTACGGGGAATTGCACCGCTTTTTGCCAGCGTTGGCGTTTATTGAAGGGGCGAGAATTGCAGAACTGCCGGTGCGACACCACGCCCGCCGTTTCGGTCAAAGTAAGTACGGAATTTGGCGAACTTTTCGGGTGTTGATGGATTTGTTAACTATTTCTTTTATGAAAAAGTTCCTGACTCGACCAATGCACGTTTTTGGACTTTTGGGATTGGGTTCTATGACGTTGGGAACGGTTTTAGGAATATATTTGACTTTCGTGAAATTTGGCCTCGGTCAAAGTATTGGCAATCGTCCTTTGCTGATTTTGGCTGTGGTTTTGCTGTTAACTGGCGTGCAGTTATTTTGTTTTGGTTTGCTGGCGGAAGTGATGATGCGGACTTATCACGAGTCGCAGGGAAAACCGATTTATCGGGTGCGCGAGGTATTTGGTTCTAAGTAACTAAATGACTTTTTTTCATCTTTCCGATCCCCCCTAGCCCCCCTTAATAAAGGGGGGGACAAGAGTATCTTCATAGTCGCACTTATTAAGGGGAATTTAGGGGGATCGAGACTTTGATAAAAATGAGAGAGATAGTGGGTTTTAGGCTTAAGTTGACACCAATACTTTCTAACTCATCACTTTTTGAGCTTGTCGGAGAGATTGAATAGTTGCGATCGCGTGTTGGGAAACTGCATCTATTTCTGCTTCGGTATTGAACCGGCCAATACCAAACCGAATTGAAGCATAAGCTAATTTGTCCGATCGCCCGATCGCTGCTAAAACATGAGATGGCGATATTTTCGCCGAAGTGCAAGCAGAGCCCGAAGAAACCGCAGCCGCCGATTGCAAACCCAACATCAACGCTTGACCGTCAACGCCACCTACACTAATATTGAGATTCCCCGGCAATCTCTTCGTAGCGTGACCGTTGAGAACAACATCGCCTAATTCACTCAAATTTTCCCACAAACGCTGCCGCAAATTAACCACTCGTTCTGTTTCCGATGGCATTTCCGCAATTGCCAATTCTACTGCTTTGGCAAACCCAACTATTTGCGGTGGGTAGAGAGTTCCCGATCGCATTCCCCGTTCATGACCTCCTCCGTGCATTTGCGGCGCTAGCTGCACTCTCGGTTTGTTGCGACGCACGTAGAGAGCACCGATGCCTTTTGGCCCGTAGATTTTGTGGGCTGTCAAGGACATTAGATCGATATTCATCTCCTCTACATCCAGGGGAATTTTGCCGATCGCCTGTGCCGCATCTGTGTGAAAAAGAATGTCATTTCCCCGACAAATTGCAGCAATTTCTGCGATCGGCTGAATGACGCCAATCTCATTATTTGCCGTCATCACTGAAACCAAAATTGTCTCTGCCCGAATCGCTTTGATCAAATCGCCTATATCAATCAGCCCGTCGCTTTTCACTGGTAAAACAGTAATGTCAAACCCCAATTTTTGCAAATAGGTACAGGGGTCGAGAATAGCATTATGTTCGGTTTTTACTGTGATAATGTGCTTTCCTTTGCTGAAATAAGCTTCGGCGATACCTTTGATCGCTAAGTTATTTGCTTCGGTTGCACCGCTGGTAAAAACAATTTCTTCGGGGGAAGCATTGATCGCTTCTGCTAAAATTTGTCGTGACTGTTTAACCGCTGCTTCTGCTTCCCAGCCGTAGACGTGGCTGATGCTGGCTGCGTTGCCGAACTGTTCGGTAAAATACGGCAGCATCGCCTCAAGTACCCGTTGGTCTACGGGGGTTGTGGCGTGGTTGTCGAGGTATATAGGACGTGCGGACATAGTGCAGTTTTGGTTGAAAAAAGTGTTAGGTTTATTGTAGACGAGCCCCTTGTTCTACTACAAAACTTTATAATTAAGAAATATTTGTGAAGATTTATGCGAGCTGACATTCAGGGATTAGAAATTACTGTTGGTGAACTCAAGCACCTCACCGGCGCGGGGCCCGATCGCGTATACCGCCCGCCGACAGCGACTAAGTTTGCCCGCGAAGCTTTGAAAACAGCCGGTTTAATAGTTTTGGTTCTAATCAGTTGTTGGCTGCTAGTTGCGATATTTCCTAGAGCTTATTTGTTGTGGTTCGCCCTCCACTTCGCTGCGATCGTCGGTTTAATCCTTGATGATGCGTGGAAAATTCAGTGCAGCCGCCAAAACAAACATTTAATTAATCTTTTTGATGATGTCGATCGCTATAATGGTATAATCGAAGCGATAGAAATTAACGATAGGATAGAAGATGCCGGCAATGCGGCAGTCAAAATCGGCGATCGAGCAAAAGTTATTGCAGCCTTGCAGCTAATCAGAGAGGATTTAGTTCGAGCTTTGAAAACCGAAAGAATTCTCAGGGAAAACAAAAAATTTGTCGCTACTAACTCCGAATTGTTTACCAATAATTTGAAAAGTTTGAATTCCCTGCAAATTAGCGATCGAGCCACAGAACAAGGGCGATTGCTAAACGAAGCTTTGCAGATAGCCGTGGGGGTTCAAGCAGAAATGAAAAAGTTGCAAGATCGAAAGGCTGCTAATTAAAAAAATGGCAGAAGTTAGTAGCGTACACGGCGGAGGGCGCCTCTTACCCATTAGCAATATACAGCTTACTGAACCGCAACAGGCAGGATGCCTGTTCCACTCGAACTCAAAGACATTTTTAAAATTATGAATGAGGAGAATAGTTAAAAAAATATCATAATTATTGTAAATTTTTTCCTGTTACGTAACAGGTAAGGATATCTTGGAAAGGTGACGTTAACAACCAGGTCAGTATGTCTTCTGCCAAACCCAAGATTATAGTTCTCGACGACGATCCGACAGGTTCTCAAACCGTGCACAGTTGCTTGCTGCTGACACGTTGGGACGAAGACACCCTGCGTTTGGGGCTGCGGGACAAGTGCCCGATTTTCTTCATACTGACAAATACTCGATCGCTAACTCCCGAAAAAGCAGCCTCCGTCACCCGCGAAGTGTGCCAAAATTTAAAAAAGGCGATCGCCAGCGAAAAAATCGAAGACTTCCTAATAGTTAGTCGTTCCGATTCTACCCTGCGCGGTCACTATCCCATCGAAACCGACGCGATCGCCGAAGAACTCGGCCCCTTCGACGCCCATTTTCTAATTCCCGCCTTTTTTGAAGGAGGCAGAATTACCCGCCACAGCGTACACTACCTAATAGTTAACAGCGTCCCGACACCAGTACACGAAACCGAATTTGCCAAAGATTCAGTCTTCGGGTACAGTCACAGTTACCTGCCAGACTATGTAGAAGAAAAAACCAAAGGTCGCATCCCCGCTGATGCAGTCGATCGCATTTTACTCGGAGACATTCGCTACGGAAGTTTAGATCGACTGATGGACATGACAGACAACCAATGTGCAGTTGTTGACGGCCAAAGCCAAGGCGATTTAGACACATTTGCCAAACACATTCTCCATGCAGTCAGTCAAGGCAAAAAGTTTTTATTCCGCAGTGCAGCAAGTATTTTAACATCCTTAGCTGACCTCGGCCCGCAGCCAGTAGCAGCCGACGAAATGGCAAAATACGTGAGGGATGGCAAACCCGGTGCAGTCATAGTTGGTTCCCACGTTAAGAAAACTACTGAACAATTGGAGCGCTTGTTAAAAGAACCCAATATAGTTAGCATTGAAATAGATGTATCTCACTTGTTAGAAGATTCACCAGAGTATCGCACCCAACTGCTCGATGAAATTCTCGAAAAAGCCCGCACTTCTCATGCCGATGGCAAAACGCCTGTAATTTATACCAGCCGCAAGGAACTCGAATTTGAAAATACCGAAGTCCGGTTAAAATTTGGAGAGGCGGTTTCTGCTTTATTGATGGATATCGTGCGGGGACTGCCTGCCGATATCGGGTTTTTGATTAGCAAGGGCGGCATTACTTCTAATGATGTTTTGAGTACAGGTTTGTCGCTGAAAAGTGTCAGGCAAATCGGTCAAATTATCGCAGGTTGTTCGGTGGTGAAAACCGAGGCTAATCATCCTCTGTTTCCCAATTTACCAGTTGTTTTGTTTCCGGGAAATGTGGGGGATAGCCATGCTTTGGCTACGGTTTACAAGCGGCTGAGCAAGTAGTAGAGCTCGTTGAATCGCTGATTAACGCAGATGAATGTAGCTTCAAGTTAGGGAGTAGAATGTTCATCTGCGTTTCGTCGCTGGGTTTCAATGCTCGATCGAACTTTATGGCAACTGCCACTGCACGACCACTTCAAAAAAAATCTCTCGCCTACTTTTTTGCCAAATCGACCCTAGTATGATATAGTAGAGAGTCTGTGCGTAATTACAGCCGATCGCCAAAGTGGAAAATCGCCTCATCGTTAGGCACTATCAAAAAAATTAGATTTCTCAAAAATACTTACCTCAGAACTCTACATATAGGGCCAACAGCACCAGAGCTACTGCTATCAGTAGCGTTTCCAGCTTGTAACCGCCTAAATTTTCAAATTAAGTAGAAATTTCCACATAGTAATTTTCAGCTCAAAGGATTAGCATATAAGGGTGACAGAACATTATCATCCCCTAAACTCATTAAAAGATGGCCATTGGTTCAAGCTGATCTGTGGGGCGAGCTTTCAACACCTGCCTGCTGTACGGAATCTCACCTTGGCTTACACCTTAGCAGGCGCTGACTGTATCGATGTCGCGGCAGATCCCGCCGCCGTCGCCGCAGCGAAAGAAGCCCTACAAGTGGCCAGCGAATTACAGGCAAGAACTCAAAACCGCAGGTTTGGCGGCAAAGGGTTGCCGTTGCTGATGGTGAGTTTAAACGATGGGGAAGACCCGCATTTTCGCAAAGCCGAATTCAACCCAGCCGATTGTCCGGCGGACTGCTGGCGGCCGTGCGAAAAAATATGTCCAGCCGAAGCAATAGTTTTTCAGAGTGCTGGCAGTGGTTTTTCCGGGGTGATAGACCAGCAATGCTATGGCTGCGGTCGCTGTCTGCCGATTTGTCCGAGCCAACTGATTTATACTCGTTCTTACGTGTCTGCTTCCGCCGCGATCGCACCTTTAATCTTGCAATCCGGTGCGGACGCCCTAGAAATCCACACGCAAGTAGGCAGAGAGGCAGATTTTGCGCGACTTTGGTCGAGCATAGCTCCCTGGGTCGCTCAACTCAAGGTAATAGCAATTAGTTGCCCCGATGGAGACGGTTTGATTGATTATTTGCGGACACTCTATCAAATAATTTCCCCCCTTCCTTGTCCCCTAATTTGGCAAACGGACGGTAGGCCAATGAGCGGAGATATCGGAACAGGAACTACTAGAGCAGCAGTCAAACTCGGTCAAAAAGTTTTGGCTGCCCAGTTGCCGGGATACGTGCAACTTGCAGGCGGCACTAATGCTCACACTGTCAGCAAGCTGAGAGCCGAGGGACTGATGAAGGATGCCGGGAAAAATTTGTCAGTTCCCCCTGTCCCATACATTGCAGGTGTAGCTTACGGCAGCTATGCCAGGGTTTTGCTATCGCCAATTTTAGAACAGTTAGAAACAATGCAGACTGATCGAGCTTATGCCGTTCCGGTGGCAGTCGCGCAGCCAGGAGCCGGAGTTCAAACATCTCGGCTACCTCAGCTCGAAGCCGTCCCAGAACTTCTCTCAGAGGCCGTGAGTTTAGCTAGTTCTCTAGTTTCCCCGCTCAAAGAATTTTAGTCAGTAGTCATTAGTCAGTAGCCATTAGTCATTAGTTAGTGGTTAGTAGTTAGTAGTTAATTTCAACAACAACTGGCAACTGACACATAACAACTGGCAACTGGCAACTGACAACTGTTAACTGACAACTGACTAAAAAGTTGAAAACGTCACCGAACACATCGAGGCGAATGCAGATTACAGACGACCTCAACAAATTATTAGACATCGTGCCAGATGAGATCCGGCAGCCCTTAGAGCAGCACCCGCAGCGCAACAATCTCATTGAGATTGTCATGGATTTGGGCCGCCAACCAGAAGCTCGTTTTCCATCCTTGGCCGAACCTCTTTCCCAAACTCCGATTACCAAAGCACACCTCAACTATTGCATCGAGCGAGTCGGCCACTTCGGCGGCGACAATCGAGCCGGTATCGAGCAAACCCTGCACCGAATTAGCGCCCTTCGCAACCGCAGCGGCGAGATTATCGGCTTGACTTTGAGGGTGGGCCGCGCTGTGTTCGGGACGATCGGCATTATCCGCGATTTGGTGGAAACCGGTCAGTCAATTTTGATGCTCGGCCGCCCCGGAGTCGGCAAAACCACGGCCCTGCGGGAAATTGCCCGCGTGCTCGCCGATGACTTGGAAAAACGGGTGGTAATCATCGACACCTCCAACGAAATTGCCGGAGATGGAGATATCCCGCACCCGGCGATCGGCAGAGCTCGCAGAATGCAAGTTTCCCGCCCCGAACTCCAGCACCAAGTCATGATCGAAGCAGTGGAAAACCATATGCCGCAAGTGATCGTGATTGACGAAATCGGCACGGAGCTCGAAGCTTTGGCGGCTCGGACGATCGCCGAAAGGGGCGTGCAGTTGGTAGGTACCGCCCACGGGAACCGGATCGAAAACTTGATGAAAAACCCGACTCTGGCAGATTTAATTGGGGGCATCCAAGCGGTGACGCTGGGAGATGACGAAGCAAGACGGCGCGGTTCTCAAAAGACGGTTTTGGAGCGCAAAGCACCGCCAACTTTTGAAATTGCCATCGAAATGCTGGAACGCCAGCGCTGGGTAATCCACGAGCGAGTTGCAGATTCGATCGACACTCTGCTGCGGGGACGCGAACCGAGCCAGCAAATCAGAAGCGTCAGCGAGACAGGAGAAGTAATTATCGAGCGCGAGTCAGCCGCTCCCCCCGCGCGGTTTCCGGGGATGGCCGCTTCCAGCAGCACGGCTGCGGTATCAGCAATCCGGCCCGTCACACCGCTCTCTGGCTGGCGGAGTGCTGGCAAAATGGTGCCGATGCCCGCTCCAGGCGAGAACTTGGCTCCTAAAAGCGCGCCGGTTTCTGAGACTCGGTATTTCGAGCAACTGCTCGAAGAATCCCTGTCCGTCGAGCCGGTACCTAAGCCCGGACGTTTTTCCCAGAATGTCGGCCCTAACGGCGAAGATTTGCCCCTCCACGTTTATCCTTACGGCATACCTCGTCACCAGCTCGAACAGGTGATTTCGACGCTGAACCTGCCGGTGCTGCTGACGAAGGATATTGAGAGTGCTGACGTGGTTTTGGCTTTGCGATCGAACGTTCGGAACCAGTCGAAATTGAGGCACTTGGCCAAAACTCGCCAAGTTCCCCTGCACACAATTAAGGCCGCCACTATTCCCCACGTAGCGAGAGCTTTGCGGCGCCTGTTGGACATGGATGACCCAGGTACCCCGGAAGTGGCAGACCTCGCCTTATTCGCCCGCAGCGGTTCTTCTGACGAGCTCGAAGCTCTCGAAGAAACGCGCTTAGCAGTCGAGCAAATTGTCATTCCCAAGGGACAGCCGGTGGAACTCCTGCCCCGTTCTCCCAACGTCCGCAAAATGCAGCACGAACTTGTGGAACACTATCACCTGAAATCCCACAGTTTTGGGGAAGAACCTAATCGCCGCCTGCGGATATATCCAGCTTAAAGTGGGAGATTAGTGCCTTTGAAGGCAGAAGGTGGAAGGCAGAAGGGATAATTTTTTCCTGGGTTCTGTCTTTGACCTTTTGCCTTTTTCCTTTAAGTAGCTGGCAAGTTTCTGATATGATATGGTGTGACACTGTTCTTGTTCAGGCGATCGGCTAAATTCCAGATTTCTAATTCCAAATTCCCCAATTTCCAATTACCAATACTTCTACTACACGAGCTTACAAGTTACCCAATTCCCAATAGTTCAGCTACGCACTTCCCTTCGGCTCCCTGCGGCTTTGCGAACCGACGAGCCGCAGGCTGGCAGCTATGCTCAGCCCAAACTCAGCAGCAGCTCAGTAAAAGTTGCCACTACCCAAATTATTAAATTAATCTACCTCAGTGGACATGAATGATTCCATAATTCAGCTATTTATCAACTTAATTACTACTGAGATGGGTGTGCGAATTAGGTCTCAAGATCGAGCTGGTTTGTCTCATAAAATCATGAGTAGGATGAGAGAAAAAAAAATTGCAGACCCAGAAAAGTATTATAAACTTTTAACCGCCAAAACTTTTGAAAGTAAAAATGAATGGGCGAAATTAGTATTGCTATTAACAACAACTGAAAGTTATTTTATGCGAGATAAAGGACAGTTCGCTCTGTTGAAAAGAGTAATTTTTCCTGAATTGATAGAGCAGAAAAGAAACTTGCACAAGACCTTGGGAATGCAGCCGACACTGCGAATATGGAGTGCGGGCTGCTCCACCGGTGAAGAACCTTATTCTTTAGCTATTGTTTTAAAAGAATTGATTCCCGATTGGGAGCAATGGAAAATATTAATTCTAGGTACAGATATCAATGAAAAAGTAATCAAAAAAGCGCCCCAGGGAGTTTACAGTCATTGGTCGTTTCGCTTGGTTGACCCGCAGATACAAAAGCAGTATTTTCATCAGAGGCAAAATGATTGGGAAATTAATCTAGAATTGCGCGAAAGTGTCAACTTTAGTTGTGTAAATTTAATCACAGATGACTTTCCTAATATTTACCAAAATCTTTATAACATAGACTTAATTTTATGTAGAAACGTTTTTGTGTATTTTGAACATAAGTATATTTCACTGGTACTGAAAAAATTTTCCAAGACCCTGAGACCTGGAGGATATTTAATGACCGGTCACGCTGAAGTTTACGGTCAAATTATGAACGAGTTTGAAGCCAAGATTTTCCCGGAGTCGGTGGTGTATCAGCGTCGGAATGCAGTACCGGAGGAAGGCTGTCAAATAGAGTCTATGGTTGCGACTGTAGGAGAAGCCAACTCGGCATTTCGGGAATTCCCGAAAGCAGATATTATGGGCGATGATAGTGGTGAGTTGCTAACAGGGGAAACTATGCCACCTCGTTTTACTACTAACAGCAATTTTCCAGAGATAGAGATGCCTCCGGTATTAAAAATAAGTAATCCGCTGGGAAATATGCTGCCCTATCGCTATCTGGAGGACGGCTTGCCGAACAATGCCGTGTCAGTTACAGAAAAAATAATAGCAGAAAATACTCAAAATCAAACGCATCAAATGCTAATCTTAGAGGCTAAAAAGTTATTTAAAAATCAAGATTATGCTGAGGCAATCAACAAGGCACAAGAGGCAATAGAGTTGCAGGGCCCTAATTTTGATGCTTATTTTTTAATTGCTCAAGTTCAGGCAAATTCCGGCAATTATTCTCAGGCTATAGAATACTGTAATCGAGCTAGGAAAGTAGATCCTGGGTCAGTATATACTGATTATTTACAAGCTCAAATTGCTGAAGAACAGGGGCAGTTGGAAACAGCAAAAAATTTATTAAAAAGGACTATTTATATGTGTCCATCTTTTGTTTCAGCTTATATAGAACTAGGGAATATATACCATAAAGAAGGTCAAATAAAAAGAGCTATTAAAATGTACAATTCCTCTTGTGAAATCCTGAAAGCACTACCGCCAAACACTCCCATAGATTCCCAGGGAAAAATGACAGCTAGTCAAGTGCTGATGAATGTTAAAAAAAAATTGTTAAAATTATACAGTAAAGAAACTGTACACTAAAATATGGAAACTAAACCGTATCTTATCTTTGAACAGAACGGTTTTCTCTGCGGTATAGAAGCCTGCTACGTTCGGGAAATTTTCTTTCTGCCGGAGTTGACAGCAATTGCAGAAGCACCTCAAGATATTGTTGGGGCGATCGACCTTCGGGGCGAAATTCTGCCCGTGATGGATCTGAATCTCCGTTTTGGATACGTTTGGCAAGGGTATGCTGTGACAGATAGTACGATCGTCATAGAGTGGCAAGAATCGAAAATCGGTATAATTGTCAATCAAGTTCGCGAAGTTAAGGAACTCTCAGAAGAGGCCATCACTCCGCAGCTATCTTATGGGCGAGAGAATTTAGAAGCCTCTCATTATTTTGTAGCTGGACTAGCCCGCAGCGAAGCCGATATTATCATGCTGCTCAATCTCGATCAATTAATTCGATATTCTCCCGAAAAGTCAGAGGAAAGCTGGCCTGTTTCTCCAAGCCATGCAGGTAGTGAAGCAGCAGGTGAGGCAGAGACGGAAAATTTACACGGGCTAATAAGTGCAAAATTGTTAGGAAAAAATCCTCAAATTTTGAGCAACCGTCACGTTTTTTGCCCGCAGGCTACCCCCGAAGAAAAAGCAATTTTTCAATCGCGCGCTAATCATTTGAGGCGGCGAAACGAGGGAGAAAATGATGCAGCCACTAATATGTACCTGGCGGTGTTTGTTTTGAATGGCGAATACTTTGGTATTCATTTAGATTTAGTTCGGGAATTTACTGATATCAACCAAGTAACTCCGGTTCCTTGCACTCCCGATCGCATAGTGGGCAATATAAATTTACGGGGAGAAATTGTGACTTTAATTGATATTCGCAGTGTTTTAAATATGTCTTTAAATATGTCGGAGACTGCAAATTATCTCTCTAAGGCGATCGTTGTTGAAGTGACAGATTTGGTCGCTGGTATAGTTGTTGACGAAATATTAGATATTATATACTTAAATGTGTCGGAAATTGCGGCTGTTCCGGCAGCCCTGCATTCTGCCAACCGCGAATATCTACGGGGGACAGCTATTTACGGGGAAAAAATGATGGCTATTCTGAACTTGCAAAAACTGCTGACAAAAGGAGGAGTAGTTGTTGATGAAGAGGTTTGAATCCAGAACAGGACTTACGCAAAGCATCTCTATCATGAGTTCAGTGAAGCACCTGGCTTGATACTTCATTTCCTTCGCAATCCCGATCCAACGCAGAGATCAGAACTGGTAACAAGCGGGACTTAGCATGAGAGAATTATCTTGAAATGCGTCCACCACTAAAGAAGTTAGTTATACCACAATACGGTTGAGTTAAGCTCGATCTCCCGGCGCCAAGGGCGGGCACGGGGAGTAGGGGTCGCACCGCCCCTACAAAGGGGGAGTAGGGGGTGGACAAGAACTTACTCAAAGTCCTCGCAACGATGCGGGGGATGCTGCAAGGAATCTCTGAGGAATAAATAGTTTTAACCAAAGCGTATTCAGTTATACCAAATCTGCTTTTCAAGCCAGATTTGACGAAGCAATCTAATTCGTATATTCACGTGCTTAAATTAAGGAGAAAAATATGTTTGCTAAGTTAATAAAATTAAATATTAGAAATAGAATGTTGCTGGCTTATGTAGCCCCTGCCACTATATACTTGGGTTTTCCCCTGCTAGTTTATACAACTACTAATCAGGTGTTGAATAATTTTGCAGAAGTAGAAAGGATCGAAAATGTGCTCAGACATACAAATGATATGTCCGCAGGTGCTGAACAAATGGTAAGGGGGATGCGCGGGTATTTAATTAATAAAAATCCGCAGTTTTTAAATGATTTTAAGACTGGTGGAGAATTAGCTCGTGAGTCGGGAAATAGTGCGGAGTTGAAGATGGAAAATCCTGAACAGAGGATGCGTTTAGAGAAGATGCTAGAACTCTGCAACGAATATTATGACGGTTCTAGCGAAATAGTTGCTTTATTACAAAAAAATAATAGAACTGCTGCCTTGGCTCTCTTTAATACCGGAAAACAGACACAATTTGTGGATGAATTTGTGGAAATAAATAAGCAATTTCGCGACATAGAAGTAAAAGCGATTAAGCAAGCTACTGAAAAAACGAAGCAATCTTTAGTTTTTTTAATCTCGGCCTTGGTATTTGGTTCCGTGTTTTTATTGGTGTTAGGTGCGGTTATAGCTTGGCTGATTTCGTCAGGAATTGCTCAAACTATCGATCGCGCAATTAGCTCGATCGCCGCTTCTTCCACTGAGATTGCAGCCACCGTAGAAGAACAGGAACGCATGGCAAGTCAGCAAGCAGCTTCCGTAAATCAAACTACTACTACAATGGACGAATTGGGAGCATCTTCCAGGGCGACATCACAGCAGATAGAAACAGCCGTGGTTCAAGCAATGCAAGCTTTGAATTTAGCTGGAGGTGGCACAAAAGCTGTAGAACAAACTTTAGAAGCAATGGCAACTCTGAAAACTAAAGTTCAGGATATTCAAGGACAAATTATAGAGTTGAGCGAACAAACAGATCACATTGGTAATATCTCAACTGTAGTTAGCGATTTGGCGAATCAAACTAATATGTTAGCACTCAACGCTGCTGTTGAAGCAGTGCGGGCGGGAGAGCACGGCAAGGGGTTTGGCGTGGTGGCGTCAGAAATTCGCAAACTTGCCGATCGCAGTAAAAAGTCAGGAGCACAAATTAATCTATTAGTTGCTGATATTCAAAAGGCAATTAACTCAACAGTAATGGTGACAGATGAAGGAACTAAAACAGTGGAATCGGGCGTGAATATTGCCTCAGAAACCGCGGCTGCATTTGCAGGAGTTGCCAATGCCATTAACAATGTGGTTTTGAGCTCTCAGCAAATCTCGCTGAATGCCAAACAGCAATCGATCGCGATCGAACAGGTAGTGCAAGCTATGAACTCTCTCAATCAAGCCGCAGCCCAAACCGCTTGCGGTATCAGTCAAACTAAAGTCGGTACTCAAAAATTGAATGAAGCAGCCTTAGATTTGAAAGCAGTTTTGTAGGAGAGCAATGAATTATGAGTAGTTCCCCAAAAATGCCAAATATATCCTTAAGAATGAAAGCAATTGCTTGGGCGATCGATTTCCCTACCATTCCAGCGATATTAACCGGAGTAATAACTTGTTTATGGGCAAATGCAAATAAAAACCTAATATCAAATCAGCAGTGTAGTGAGTTGTGAGTTATTATTAGGGGGTTGTTATTTTTTCTTTACTACCACTTCCCAATTCCCAATACTTCGGCTACCCGATCCTACAGTTTTCCAATTCCCTATACTTAGACTATGCGATCGTACAAGTTACCAGTAACCGATTCCCAGTAACCAATGATTAACAAATTTTTCCAAAAAATGCAGCACCGACTGTTGCTA
Source organism: Microcoleus sp. Z1_B2 (assembly GCF_036700325.1). Taxonomy (NCBI): domain Bacteria; kingdom Bacillati; phylum Cyanobacteriota; class Cyanophyceae; order Oscillatoriales; family Microcoleaceae; genus Microcoleus; species Microcoleus sp. Z1_B2. Next base: position 123,222 of record NZ_JAUBOQ010000009.1, on the reverse strand, counting down.
CTTCTAATTTTAAGTACCTTAATTCCCGTATCTATTGTTGGTTGGTATGGAATTTATTCTTCAACAGAAGCACTGCAAAAGTTAGCATTGATAACCCTTAGTGACAGTGTTAATTCTACCGCCAATCAAATGATTAACAAGTTTGAAAATCTGAGAGCAGATATTTTGTTTCTCCGCAAAACTCCCCCTGTTCAGGGAATGATTAGAGCCAGGGCAGGAAATGGAGTAGACAAACAAACTAATTCAACTTATAAAGATTGGGTTTATCGAATGCAGCTCACATTCTTATCCATGATGGAAGCTAAGCCATATTATGTGCAATTGCGTTACATAGATAACAGCGGTAAGGAGATAGTCCGCGTAGATTATGACGGCACAAATCTCCAAGTTATTCCAGATTCTCAACTACAAAATAAAGCAGACACAGATTACTTTTCGGCAACTATGAAGCTAAAACAAGGAGAAGTCTATGTGTCTTCCTTAAATCTGAATCAGGAAATGGGGAAAATAGAAATTCCTTACAAGCCAACAATTCGCTACGCAACTCCAATTTTTGATCCTAAAGGAGAAAGACAAGGCTTTATCATTACTAATGCCCTGGGTAACACTCTGCTCGATATGGTTAAAAAGTTCAATCCTGAACTATCAGACAAATCTTTTATCTTAAACCAAGATGGGTATTATCTGGCTCATCCCAATCCTAAAAAAGCCTGGGGACTTGAACTCAAAACTAAGGAAAATGTCAAAAATGATTATTCAGGAGACCTTGTTGCTAAAATACTCTCAGGTGGTCAGGGAAATATTGAAAATCGGGAGCTAGTGATTAGCTATAATACAGTCTTCCCCAGCAAACAAAATACCAATAAGTTTTTAGTAATTGTGGATACTTCACCCAAAAAATTGTTATTTTATTCCATCGATTCTCTTCAAAAAATAGCAGCGACGATAGCTATTGTTTCCCTGGCTGTGGTGCTGGGATTTGGATGGTTTTTTCTGCAACAAATTGTTGCTCTCATTCGGGGGCTGATTTACCAAATTTCGTCATTTTCAATGCAAATAGAATCTAATATGAACAGGCAAGAACAAATAGCAGATAGGCAATTTGTTTCGGTTAACCAAACAACTATAACTCTCGAAAATTTAGGCCGCTCTTCTCAGCAAACAGCCGAGCAAGCTGAGTCTGTTGCCGTTGCTGCTCGCCAAGCTTTAAATCTAGCAGAAGAAGGTACTACAAAGGTAGATCAAACTCTCAATCAAATGCTGAATCTTAGAGAAGCTGTGGTGGCAATTTCTAAGCAAAATCATCGACTAGACGACAGCACGAGTCAGATTGGCAATATATCGACTCTCGCAAGTTTGGTTAGCGATTTAGCCAGCCAAACTAATATGCTGGCTCTCAACGCTGCTGTTGAAGCAGTCAGAGCCGGCGAGTACGGTAAAGGTTTTGCGGTGGTAGCAAGCGAAATTCGTAAGTTAGCAGATGAAAGCCAACAAGCAGCACAAAAAATTAATGGTATTATTCCAGAAATTAAGGGTGCGATCGACTCCACGGTGAAAGCAACTGAAGATAGTCGCAAAACGGTTGCAGAAGGGGTAAAAACAGCACAAGATACGGCAGAAGCTTTTATGGGTGTGAGGGAAGCTTGCAATCTGGTGTTTGCTAGCAATCAGCAAATTTCATTTAATGTGAAACAGCAGGCGATCGCAATTCAGCAAGTAGGTGATGCGATGAGTTCTATGAAGGAATCAGCGTCTCAAACAGTAAGCGGCATTACTCAAGTTAAAATCGGTACTCAACAACTGACAGAAGCTGCATTTAATCTTAAAGAAGTAGTGTAGTCATTAGTCATTAGTCATTAGTCATTAGTCATTAGTCATTAGTCATTAGCAATCGACTGAGTATTCAACATAATTATCATTACCCATTACCCATGAGCAATGCTCAATTACTTATTACTAAAAAACATATATGATGATTGAAGATCAAGAACTTCGAGATGTATTTAAAGTTGCTAGTCAAGAACACTTACAAAAACTAGACGACGGATTGCTGTACTTAGAACAACATCCAAGCGACTTAGCTAAGTTAGAACAATTGTTGCGCGAAACCCATTCTCTTAAAGGTGATGCTGGGATGCTAGGCGTAAAAAATGTAGCATCTTTAGCTCATCAAATGGAGCATATTTTGGGTTCTGTCAAGCGGGGAGAAACTCAACTCAATTCCGATATTAGCGATCGACTTTCGCAAGGTTTAGACGCCATCCGCCAACTCGTTAACGAAGCAGTTACCGGCGAAGATTCCGGCATTAATACTTTTTACATCCTCGCTAGCATGATGGGTGCTTCTAGTCAGTTACAGCCACAGGCGGCCGCCTCAATAGTAGATTCCTCATCTTCACAAGTACCAGAACAACCGTTGGTAGAACCGCAATTTACTGAGCCTCCTACCCAACAACCAGAAACCAACGTTGAAAATTCAGAAGTCGTTAACTTAGAGAAGAATTCCTCTTTTTTACCCCTACAATCCCAGCCAGAATTTCCACTGCAAGCTCAAAACTTGCCTGCACCTTCTGATTCCGCCCCTGCGTCGGCGTCGCAGTCGGCAGTTACTGCATCCTCTACCTCATCTTACCGCATTGAAACCATTCGCGTTGCGACTCAAAATTTAGACGATTTAATGACTCAAGCAGGGGAACTTACTGTCACAAAAACTCGACTAGGACACCGAGTTGCAGAGATCGAAAAAATTACAACTTTGTGGGAAGAGTGGAGCCGAGAATATTTTGTAACTAGCTTGACTGTCGATCGGATGCAAATAGATGAAAACGGTATTAAAACCAACGGCAAATTTAGCCAATTGCAGGATTACTATCAACGTACAGAAGAACGTTTAGAACGTCTTGGAACTTTAGTAAACTGCTTGAGAAATCGAGTTTATGAAGATACTGCCAGACTCGAATTAATCGCTGAGGCATTAGAATCAGGAATTCGCACTCTGAGACTGTTGCCTTTGTCTACTATTTTTAATTTATTTCCTCGAACTGTTCGAGATTTAGCAAAACGGGAAGGTAAAGAAGTTGCCTTAGTGATTGAAGGAGGGGAAACTACAGCCGATAAACGCATTTTAGAGGAAATGAAAGACCCTTTAATGCACATGATTAGAAATGCGATCGACCACGGCATTGAAACTGTTGAGGAGCGGAAAAAACTAGGTAAACCTCCCGTGGCTACTCTCCGAATTAAAGGCTATAATATGGCTAGCAATATTATTATTGAAGTTGCTGATGATGGTCGGGGACTAAATTTAGAGAGCATTAAACAAACGGCGCTAAAACGTAATATTTGTACGCTTGAACAACTGGCAGAAATGACCGAAAATCAAGTACAATCTTTAATTTTTACTCCGGGTTTTTCGACCAAAAAATTTGTTACCGAAGTATCGGGGCGCGGGGTCGGATTGGATGTAGTTCGCACTAATGTTGAAGCCCTAAAAGGTAGTATTCAAGTAGAGTCTTTACCAGGAAAAGGATGCACTTTGAGGCTGCAAATCAGCACGTCTTTAGCTACAGCAAATGTATTAATTGTCATAGTTGAAGACATTCCTTATGCTCTGCCAGTCGAGTTTGTAGACACGGCACAACAGGTGTCTCAGTCTGAGATATTTGCTATAGAAGGTAAGGAAACTATACTTTCAAAGGGTCAGCCTTTGTCAGTTGCTCATCTGACAGATTTACTAGAATTAAATAATAAAAAACTGTGGCAAAAAAATCGGTATTTGAGACAGGAAACCGGGAGAGAAAATCTGAAGGAGAATAAAAACTACTTCCGAAATTCAAGTTCTTCAAAAATGCCTTGTATTGTTTTAAAAGTTGGGGAGGAAAGATTGGGATTATTTGTAGATGCTTTGATAGACGAACAGGATGTGGTGATGAAACCTCAAAGTCAATTGCTCAAACGGGTGCGAAATGTTTCTGGTGCCACAATTCTCGGTACTGGGGAAGTTTGTATGGTACTCAATCCCCACGATTTGATAAAATCTGTACGCCAGCAAGTTTCGTCTCGTGGGGTTGGGAGTGCGCGATCGCAACTTGAGACTGCCAGCAGAAAACAAGTTATACTATTAGCAGAAGATTCGATCGCCACGCGCACTCAAGAAAAGCGCATACTGGAAGCTGCAGGTTACGAAGTTGTGACTGCGGTAGACGGATTGGATGCTTTCCATAAATTGAAAACTCGCGATTTTGATGCTGTGATTTCTGACATACAAATGCCAAATTTAGACGGTTTGGCCCTGACTATTAAGATTCGCGAGCAAAAAGAATACAGTGAGTTGCCGATAATTTTAGTGACATCTTTGGCATCGGATGAAGATAAAAAAAGAGGTGCTGATGCGGGGGCCAATGCTTATATTCCTAAAGGTACTTTCAATCAAGATGTGTTGGTAGAGACACTAAAAAGGTTAGTTTAGTCATTAGCTATTTGTTGTTAGCTATTTGTTATTAGCTATTTGTTATTTACTACCAATTAGCAAAGCCCAATGCCCTGTGTCTAGTGAAAAATTCCCCGTGCATGGATGCCGAATTTATCATTTCCCATTCCCCATTCCCCATTTCCGAGCAAACTGATGTTGTTGCCCATTAAACTATTGTTAGTTGAAGATTCTCCAGTAGTTACCATCGTTCTCAAACGAATTTTTGAGTCCTCGCCAGACATCCAAGTTGTAGGAACTGCTTGCAACGGATTAGAAGGACTAGAATTAATTCCCAAACTTCAGCCCCAAGTAATCTGTACGGATTTGAACATGGCACCAATGAACGGGTTAGAATTTACCGAAGAAGTAATGAAGAAATATCCGCTACCAATTTTAGTAATTAGTGCTTCAGTGCAAGCGAATGATACTCAGAATGTATTTCAAGTGTTAAAGGCTGGTGCATTGGATGTTTTTCCGAAACCGATGGGCGGGTTGGTATCTGATTACGATCGCCTAGCTAATCAATTAATAGCTAAGGTGAAAATTCTCTCAGGAGTTAAAGTATTTACACGGCATCCAAAAAAGATACCTACTGAAGATCAAAATCAAATTGTAAAACTCAACCAAGCACCAGTTCCTAATTACAAATTTTCTAACGAAAATGTTAAATCTCCAACTATTAAAATATTGGCGATAGGGGCTTCTACAGGCGGACCACAAGCACTGTACGCGATTATTTCTAAACTTCCAGCTAGTTTTCCCGTGCCTATAATTTGTGTCCAACACATCAGTGAAGGTTTTTTGCAAGGATTAGTTGATTGGCTGGGTTATGAATCGAAACTGCCTGTTAAGATAGCTGCTTTTGGGGAATTGCCACAAGCAGGGACTGTGTATTTTCCTCCAGAAAAACGTCATTTAGAATTGGATTCTCAAGGGCGATTTATTTATTCAGAAGCTGCTCATGCTGCGGGACACTGCCCTTCTGTAACGGTGACATTTAAGTCGGTAGCTAATTTTTATAGTCGGGCAGCAGCGGGGGTTTTGCTGACAGGAATGGGTAGAGATGGTGCTGACGGAATGTTGGAGATCGCTAGACAAGGGGGGTTGACAATCGCCCAAGACGAGGCTAGCTGCATTGTCTTCGGAATGCCCAAGGAGGCGATCGCCCTCGGTGCCGCCAAATATGTTCTACCTGTCAGTGCGATCGCTCCCTTACTCCTGGCAAAATTAAACATTTAGGACTTACCTCGCAAATAGTGCAGAATGCCCCGCCCCTCGACTTGTTAAAGAAGTCGAGGATCAGAGAGCGCGATCGCAACTTTTTACTTCATTAATTACTCAAAACTGATTTTTTGTCCTAAGTCCGATTATTTGATTTTGATAAACTTACCAATTACCTCGCGCAACTTATCAGCATCAAACGGCTTAGTTAAATACTCTGTTGCTCCCGCCAAACGCCCCTGTACCTTATCAAAGGCTCCATCTCGCGCTGTCAGCATTACGATCGGCAAATTCTGAAACTGAGGTAAGCTCCGCACCGTGCGGCAGAGTTCCAATCCGTCAATACCGGGCATCGAAACATCCAGCAACAAAACCGAAATTTGTTCGTGATAAATCGTTGACAAAGCATCCACTGCATTGTCGGTTACGAGAACTCGGAACTCTTTGCTTAAGGCCTGTTTAACAAGTCCTTGCATCACGACGCTATCATCAACTGCCAAAATAGTTGGTACTTGACTGCTACTTGCAGACATATTCTTCTCCCTGTTTATTTATAGTTCTTGAAAATACAAAACATACTTCGTTCAGTTATTTTTTGAGAGTTGCCTCTAGCCAATAATTGTCAACTCCGTTGGAGCGTTAGTTGAAACTTTACCCCTGTTTTTTTACCTCAAACTCGAAAAAAGGGATTGGGAGATTGGTCGATCGGCAATTACAACAGTTGCAAAATGTGCATCCGGGGTCAAAAACCCTAAAAGGTCGAGTTTGAACAACTATTGTTACAAAGTTTAACATCTTACCAATTTTTTGTAATTCATCTCCTAACTGTAGTTGAACACTCGGCTAAGGCACAGCTCGGTAAAGGACACTGGTATTGTGGCACAAACCCCTGATTTAAATCTACCAGCAAGCCAGCTACCCACGATTAGAGAAGTCTGTTAAAATACAATTAAACTGATAAAAAAATTCTAGGTAAGCAATAGTCATATATTTTGGAAAGCTGCTTCCTCCCAACAGAGGGTCTTAGATTGAGAGAGTCCGAGGTATTCAAAAGCATAGTCAACTGGAAGTATAATTTATATAGTCTTAGATATGGGGTGCTCTAACTCCGATAACTCAAAAGTTTTCAGATCAGTCAAGAGGTTAGTCTGAATTCGGCGCAAGCAACCTGCGCCGAACTTGCGCCCCGAGTCTCCCAGCACAGAATTCATAGCTTGTTTTTCAAGGGAAGTATTGAGAAGGGCGGTTGCCAGCAACTAGACGGGCAGTTACACATGATGAAAGCACCCTTGCCTCTTGGTAAAAAAAAAGTGTTCAAGCTCCATAACATTGATTTGTATCAGCTTCTGGGATCTGATCCAGAGGCTTGCTTGGACAGTTTGGTCGGTTTGGCAGCTCAGATGAGCCGAACTCCTATTGCTTTCTTGAGCTTGATTGACGGTAATCGCCACTGGTTGAAGTCGCAGTTAGGTATCGATCGAACTTTGACCCACCGTTACCTGAATTTTTGCGCTCGCGCCCTAGACCCAACTCCCGAAGATTTCGCCCAGAGTTCAAACTCAAAGTCGGAATTTGACCGGGCAATTTCCCTGCAACAACCGCCCGTTGCTTCCGAATTTGCGATCGAACTTCCTATAAATTCCTTTAAAGAACTGCCTGCCGCCATTGTTAGAGACGCTTCCACAGATGTGAGATTTGGCGATCATCCGCTGATCGTTTTCTACCCCTTCGTGAAATTTTACGCCGGAATCCCAGTTGTCAGCTCTGAGGGGCAGGTGCTGGGAGTGCTATCCGTCATGGACTCGGTGCCGCGAGACTTGACAAAAGAAACGATAGAAGCTATGCAAGCTTTAAGTCGGCAAGTTGCGAGTTTGGTGGAGCTGCGCTGGCAATTAGTCAAAGCCCAGAAACAGTTGCCAGAGGTAGAAGATATCACCTCGGACAGCCCGCAAATCTCGGAGTTAGTTTCTGGCTCGAACCGATCGAGCTTGTCTGCGGTACCTACGCCACAGAGTAGCAGGACAATATACGGCACAAAAAACCTCCCGACGCTGGGGGAAACAGGCACATCTCAATATGTGTGGGAAGCTTCAGCGGGCATCGGGCGCGCGGACGATACCCAACAAATCCGAGAAATCGTTGCCGGCCCGGGCGACACATCCGATCGCCAACTGACGGCAGCGTCCCTACAAGAGCGAGCTCGCTTGGGAACCCTGCAAGCTAAAGTCGGTGCAGCCCTCGGACAAGGCGGGAAAATATCGGTCATCCTCAATCGCTGCACCGAGGCAATGGTAGAGTACCTCGACGCCACAGGGGCGAGCATCTGGACTTTCAACCAGCAGACAGAGCGGTTAGAATTGCAGGCCAATTCAGGACTTAGGAGCCAAGATTGGGCAAAAGAAATAGAAGATTGGGTGCCAACAGAAGTGGGAAAACTCCAAACGGCTCCTGTGTGTCTAATGTCGAACCCGTCTCTGTGTACCATTACCTATCCGTTGATTGTCGAAGAGCGGCTGGTGGGAGTGATGGCTCTGTGCAGTAGCGCTTTGGCAAGCGAGGGAGCGCTAGAAGTTCTGGGTTGCATTGCTAACGCCATCGCCGTGGCGATCGATCGCCACGCAGCCCGAGAAGAATTGTTGAGCCGCCGGGAAGGCCTGCTCTTCGGCCTCGCCAGCCAGATGCGGAATTCCCTAGACCTCGACAAAATTTTAGATACGGCTGTGAACGAAATTCGCAGCTTGTTGCAGGTTGACCAGTGCTACTTTTTGTGGTACTCCATCTCGCGAGACGGTCAGCCCAGCTTTGCAATTACCCACGAGGCGGCAAATCCCGAACTCAAAGAGCGGCTCACAGAATACCCGATCGAACAAGTAACGCTGCTGGCCGAGAAAATTAGCCACCGCCAAACCCTCCGGATCGGCGACGCTGCCACAGCACTGTGCATCGAACCGGCCACGCGAGCTTTTTTGAGAAGTATCGGGATTGTTTCTAACCTGCTGCTGCCGCTCAAGACTCGCTCCGGTCAAATGGGTGCTGTAGTTTGCAACCATTACAGCAGCCACCGTTCCTGGGCGACGAGCGAAGTGGAATTGCTGCAAGCGGTGGTGGATCAACTGGCGATCGCGATCGACCAAGCCGAACTCTACGCCCAAACCCGCGCTGCCGCCTTAGCCGCCCAAACTCAAGCCCGCCAACTGACGGAAACATTGCAGCAGTTGCAGCAGAAAGAAGCTCAGCTCATCCAAAACGAAAAAATGTCCTCTCTCGGTCAAATGGTCGCCGGCGTCGCCCACGAAATTAACAATCCGGTTAATTTTATTTACGGAAACTTGACTTATTGCAAGCAGTACATGAAAAATCTGCTGGATTTGCTGCACTTGTATCAAAAGCATTACCCCGAGCCTTGCCCCGAAATTCTCGACAAAAACGAAGAAATCGATGTTGAGTTCATAGTGCCGGATTTGCTGAAAATTCTGTCTTCAATAGAGATGGGAACTGAACGCATCCGCCAAATTGTCCTGTCTCTGCGGAACTTCGCACGGCACGACGAAGCAGAGATGAAGCCGGTGGACATTCACCAAGGGATTGACAGCACGCTGCTGATTTTGCAGAGTCGCTTGAAGTCAAACGGGCTAGTGCCGGGAATTGAGGTAATTAAAGACTACGGCGACTTGCCGAAGGTAGAGTGCTATCCCGGACAACTCAACCAAGTATTTATGAATATTTTGGCGAATGCGATCGACTCTTTGGAAAATCAGCCTCCACCCAAGACGATCAAAATCTCGACGGCGGTGGTGAACCCAGACTCGGAGGCTGATGAGTCAGGAAAGTCGAGGGGTCAAGTTGTGGTGATTCGGATTCAAGACAGCGGGCCCGGATTGCCCGAAAAAGCTAAATGCCACTTGTTTGACCCTTTCTTTACCACTAAACCTGTAGGCAAGGGTACGGGGCTCGGCTTGTCTATCAGCTACCAGATAGTGGTGGAAAAACACGGAGGAAGTTTGAAGTGTATCTCCGAACCTGGACAGGGAGCGGATTTCAGGATTGAAATCCCGGTAGCTCGCCCCCCTGCGATCAAAGAATAAACCTGCGGGCGATCGGTCTCAAAAAGATTTTTAAAATTTTCTTGTCAAAATGCTTGACAGATTCCTGTGTTTGAATGTTAAGATAGTGAAGGTTAAGACGTTGGGGCGTCGCCAAGTGGTAAGGCAGCGGGTTTTGGTCCCGCCATTCAGAGGTTCGAATCCTTTCGCCCCAGTTAAATTGTGTCCGGTCAATCAATTGTTGAACTCATTGTTTCTATTCTGACCAAGGGCGACGAGCGATTAAAAGGGCGGGTTTTTGAGATTGTCAATTGTTGGCAGATATTTTTCGTGAACCCGCCCCTACCGTATTAGGGGTAATCGAGCGGAAATAATATCATAGGATATCAGAAACCGGGTTTATTCCTGCGGGTTTTACCTAAAATCCTAGATTGGTGGTCAAGAAATTGGTTTTTTTGGTCGCCAGTTTCCATTTTTCGCAGAAACCGTTGTTTGTGCGTAAGATCACTTCTGACTGCGCCGGAATTGTATAGCAGAAGGAAGAAGGAAGAAGGAATAAAATCAATCGTTTCACCCATTAACAACGTCCTAACCGTCTTGGCGGTTGCTATAAAATCGAGTTAACATTCAACACTCATATCAAATCCGGTTGCATTGCAATGATTAAACCGCTGTTGACGCCGAGAATACAGAGGAAGAGAACAGAGAGATGAATAATTCCGATGCTACCGGATTTGAGATCAACCATCATTCAGTTTTTCGACTAACAGTCAACACTCAACAGTCAACAGGCCCTACTCCATATCACTGCAAAGTGCTGGGGCCACGAGCATTTAGCCGATCGAAAACGTATCGGGAAATTGCCGGAAATGCTGTTTCGTCCTTGGAATAAGCCGGATCGTCTGCGAAAACAACTAAGATATAAATCGCGCGATCGTCTAAAGTTCTGACAAAGGCCGCTTCGCTGCGGGATTTGGAAGTATAGCCTACTTTGGAACCAAAATAAATATTAGTTGGTAAAGATTCGCCAAGAAATCCTTTTATCGAATTGCTAGGGTCATTTTTCCATGCCTTGGGGTCTAAGTCTCTAGTCAGCAAGTAAGCCATTTTGCGACTGGCGACGCTGGAAACGGCTTGCCTCGTATAGATTTCATATATTAATCTTGCCGCTTGGTCGGTAGTTACTTGATTGCGAATCGGCACAGAAGCATCGCCCCGCAATTGCAAGTCGCGACCGATTGGCCCTTCTTGTCTTAAATAGTATATGGGATAATTTTTGGTGCTTATACGAAGATCATTGTAGCCGGCGGACTGGAAAAATGTGTTAATTTGAGTGCGCTTTTTCAGCCAGGTTTGCAACTCTTCTCCTGCGAGCCTGCCGCCGGATTTTGTATCTGTGATTTTGTCTAAAATTCGGCTAGCAGCATCGTTGTTGGAGACGCGAATCATTTGTTCTAGGTCGTTTTTAAATGCAGATTCTCTTTGCGTAATGATGCCTTTTTCTATGGCTGAGTAAAAGGCGGCCATCCAAAATAACTTGGCAACGCTAGCGGGAAATCGGAGAGTTTGATTTTGATATCCGGCAAAGGTGTGACTTTGGGAATTGCTGACATCAAATAAGGTAATTGATAGCCGTTCTGCGGGCATTCCTTTGGTGGTTGCAATCTTCACAGCTTCATCAACAATCCCTTGCAATTCTTGAGAGTAAACTGGATTGGGAGGTGTTTTTATGTTGTAGCTAAAGGTAGGCTCGCTTTGACGATCGGCTAAATTTTCCGATGGTTCAATTGTCGGAGGCGAGAGTGTTTCTTGAGGCGAGACGGCCTGTTGAGCCAAGATGACTGGTGGTTCTGGGGCGCGGCGAATTCTGAACGGTATTGTGACAATCCAACCGATCGCGATCGCCCCGGCAATTAAACACAGGATGTTACGGTATTTTAAGCGAGAAAATTTCGTCCTGACTCGACGACGGGATTTGACAGGAGGCTGGCTGCTTTGGCGTCGTGGCCCGATTGCGCCTAGGGGCTCTATTGGGCGTCGGGGGGAAATTGGGCGGGGGCGGCGTCGGCGTTCTACTTGCATTACAGTTTTGTGCTATCAAACTCGCACGATCAGTTTATAATAGGGCGGCATCTAAATGACAAGTGTATCGATCTAGTCCGCTGTTGCCAATTTTATCGGTCTACTAGGCTGATTGAGAATTCTAGTAATTGTAAAATTTTCAGGATAGCACTGAGTTGAAGCAAAATCCTTGGAAAAACATGAAAAATTTTTGGAGTCTGGCTGTTTTGGGATTTGCGATCGTCGGCGTGAATAATTCTTTGATACCTGATGTTTGGGCATTTCAGTCTCAATCTACTACGGGATATGTTGTCGATCGACAGACAGCAGGACAGGGCGCGGATCTAGCGTTTTCCTTGACGGGAGAAAGCGAAAATCTGGAATTAACAAACAAGCAAACTGTTTCCAGTTTTCCGAGTATGTTGTGGGACTTCAACAATTTAGCGGAAATTTCCTATTCCGAATTGCTGAAACTGCTGGCGAGACGATCGGACTCCAATAATACCGAGAGAGAAACCGTTGCACAGCCTGAAGACATAGCACGTTTTGAAAAGGTTGTACAGTATGCAAAACAACAAAATTTGCACGATCGCTCGATGGGAGAAATCGTCCAGGCGATCGCCGATAACTTCCTAGGGAAGCCCTACGCCGCTGGCTTGCTGGACAAATCCGGCGAAGAAAAGTTGATCGTAACTTTGAATAAATTTGATTGCGTTTTATTTGTAGAAACCGTTTTGGCGATCGCCAGGGGCGTAGCAGTACAAGATTACGACTATCAAAACTTTGTAAATCGCATAGAAGAACAGCGGTATTTAAACGGTAAAATGAACGGTTATTGCAGCAGATTGCACTATTTTTCCGACTGGATTAACGACAATCAAAAACGGCAAACTGTGGAAAATATCACCGCCGAATTAGGCGGAGTGCCCATGAATAAAACACTAAATTTCATGAGTCAGCACCGCAGCAGTTACCCGCAAATGCTCAAAGACGAAGCAACTTATCAGTGCATAGTCAGCCAAGAAGCCGACTTAGCCAAAACTACTGTTAATTACATCCCCACAAATCGCATAAAAAGTGTTTATTCTCAGTTAAAACCAGGGGATATTGTAGCGGTAGCCACCGATGTTAAAGGATTGGATGTCACCCACACAGGTTTAGTCTACCGCAATGCGGACGGCAATATGGGTTTAATTCACGCTTCGCCGGCTGGGGAGGTAACAGTTGCTTACGACTTACAGAGATATATTAGCAGAGTCGAAAGTGCGATCGGAATAGTAGTCGCTAGGGCGAAAACACCTAATTAAATTAGTTTGTACTCCTAGGTTGCATCAGCTTGCATTATTTTAGCTGCCAATTCACAATTTCTGTACTGATATCAAATCCGGTAGCATCGTCCTGTATTCATCTCTGTATTCTCTCCCTCTGCGTTCTCTGCGCCCTCTGCGGTTAAATCATTCCGATGCAACCGGAAACGATATGACGCACCCTACCAAGTAGAGAAACCGGGTTTTTTGCCGAATTTGCGGATGGCAACCCGTCTTTTTGTAAAAAAACCCGGTTTCTGGGCCCCCATGCGTCAGCCTCAAATCAATTGACAATTTCGCTGCGAGATACCTTACTCTTTCTAGCAGGATTTGGCGTTAATTCCGGCGGCGAAACTTGAACACTTCCCCACTCATTCAAAAAGCTTTTCAGCAAAACCTCTTGCTGAGTGCGAAATGTCTCGACATTTGCCCCTCCATTCATAATCACAAACCACACAGTTTCTTGTTTTTGAGTTGGCAAAGCTCCGCCCAAAGCGCTAACATTATCCAACGTGCCCGACTTGACCACTGCTAATTGGGGTAGCGGCCGTTCTGATAGTATTCCTTCATCTTTCCCAACTACAGTTAAGACATCAGCAATTGTCATGCTGTAAGGTTCAAGATAGCGTTCTAAAGCTATAAACAACGCGCAAGCAGCCCGGGGAGAAATGAGATTTTCTTCGCTCAATCCCGAACCGTTGACGAGTTGAATTTCTGCGGGAGGAACTCCGGTTGCTGCTGCTGCTTTTTGCGCGACTGTTTTAGCGCCACCGACAGTATCAGCTAGCATATCTGCCATGAGATTGTTGCTGTACTGATTCATTTTTTTGATCAGTTCAGCGAGGGGCAAAGAATAATGTTTGACTAAAGGCTGCACGTCATTGGGAGATGCTGACAAAACTTTTACAGAACCCTCAATTGCTATTTGGGGTTTCGGCGTATTTGGAGGCAGGGTTTGATACTGGGCGGCGGCTTCGCTGGACCAGATTTGACTGTTCAATCCTTGTTTGAGCAATTCTCCCGATTTGAGGGGATCAAGTTCAAAGTTCATGTAAAACTTATCGACAATTATCAAATTGCCACTGACTCGCTTGATCCCTTTTTGACTTAAGGCGTTACCAAGGGCGATCGCCTCTTCCCAGACAAACAACGGATCGGCGTTTCCCTGTATAATTAAATCGCCTTTTAATACGCCGTTTTCAATTTTTCCAGTTGTACCAATTAAGGTAATAAATTGATGTTCCGGCCCGAATTGTTGCAGCGCTACGAGAGATGTTGCTACTTTGGTAATAGAAGCGGCTGACAGAGGAACGGTACCTTGATGATTGGCTAGCAAAGTATTGCCAGATTGCATCCAGACGCCTTGGTTTTCTTTGGCAAAACCTTGGGCGGCCAACTCGTTGAGATATTGCTGGATTTTGGTATTTGTGGGGGTTTCGGGATTGGTAGCAGAGACTATTAATGGCTGCTGAGGCTGACTTGGTTTAACCGGCGGCGGGGAGGATTCAGCTACAGGAGAGGGAGATGCAAGTTGAGCTGATTCAGTAGCGGCGCATCCGGCAATAATTGTGAGAAGGGCGATCGAACTCGCAGCAGTCAAGTAGCGGTTTTTCAGCATTACTTTAATTTTTTTCATCATAATGTACGATCGTCTGTTCGGCACGCCCGATGGAAAGTTTAGCATTCTTCTCGCGCGTGGGGCGAGCCTCCGGATCTGCATTACCAAACTCCCGAACCGCTAAAATTGCCTATCTTCTTCCTTCTCCATCTTTCTTCGCGCACTTCGCGTCTTCGCGGTTGGTTAAATAGAGATTGTTTAAAGACTGCGGAATTTTATACCAATAGTCCGGACTGTTTTTAGTTCGTAGTCTGAAACCCTCGATTTTTCGTTGGTATCTCGATTGCCTTGGAGCCGGGAAACCCTTATTCTACGGTTGGTAATCAAAAACTGTTTGAAGTATTGAAATCTAAAATCTAAAATCTAAAATCTAAAATAGTCTGATCTTCAGCGCCTGGGGCCTTCACCCCAGGCCGATCGCTCTCACAAATTTAAGGGTAAACTGGTTTATCCGGCCATACTCCCTATACTCAGTGGCACCATTTCGCCGTGCATCGTCAGGCCTAATAACATCGGGCCGCCCGGTCGGATCAACTCTCCTGTAAGCGCGCAGCGTTCCTCCTGCTGTGCTGTGGCATTAATGCTAGCTCGAATATCCGATCGAGAAAACATCTGCCGATACTCTCCAGACTTCTGCTGCACGTAATTCCAGAGCAAATCTCGAATTAAAGCTTGATAGCCTTGATTGCCCGCGAGCTCTTTAAGTCTCTCCTTGAGCTCTCTTTCGAGTCGAATGCTGGTGACTTCCATTTCGGTGGTTGAGGTTCTAGGTAGGGTATGCATAATTTTTTCTCCGTGACGGGTGGACATATGTGTAATATCAGTGTAGTATGTTTACAGCTAGATTGAAAGCCTCTTAACCACCTTCTGCCGACTTTGAAATTTCTCCCCACCTACTCCACCTATCAACTGAAGTGCGATCGCCCCACGGGTCGCTCAGAGTCGTCACGGCACGTCTTTAGCAATGGTTTTGCGACTGTTGCAGCGACTTCGTGGGCGGGCTTGGGCCTAATAAAACCTGGTTATAGTGGATTAGGACAAATTGCAGAAATTAATGACAACGAGGTAGACCGGGACGGTCTGCAAGTGGCACAGCCATATCGAGAGAGGCGAAGCGGGAGGTACAGCTAAACTACTGTACCAAGACAGGATGAAAATTTGCATGAAAGCAGTTTTTCTGGCCCCCGCTTCTCTCGTAAGAGAAGCGGGGGCATTTTGATTGGATATTTGAGAAATTCGATCGGCTTGGGGAACTGGGAAAAAACCAGATGTAGCCAATGCTGACGAAGCAAGCAAGATTCAAAATCTAAAATCTAAAATCTAAAATCCAAAATCCAAATGAGGAGGAGCAAGCCGTGACCGTAGTAACTGATGTATTGAGGCAATCTGTGGTGGTATTTTCTCAGAATTACCTACCGATGAGCCGTGTCAACATCAAACGGGCGATCGTACTGTTGGTAACAGGCAAGGCTGAACCTCTTGATTTTAGCATTGGCAACGGCTGGCTGGTACGATCGCCCAGCACCAGCATCCACGTACCCGAACAAATCCGCTTGACTTTTGGTAACAGGGAACGCCTGTGGAAAGTGCCCCCGGTGAATCGCCGGGAAGTTCTGCGCCGCGATGCTCATTCTTGCCAATACTGCGGTAGCAATCGGCATTTGACGCTGGATCACGTGATGCCTCGATCGAAGGGCGGCCCGCATACTTGGGACAATGTGGTGACGGCTTGCGAACGGTGCAACTCTCGTAAGGGCGATCGAACTCCCGTAGAAGCTGGAATGTCTCTGCGAACTAAGCCGAAAGCCCCCATACACCCCACTGTTGCTTTTGCCGAACTGTTTTGGCACGAATATCAAATAGGGGAATAGGGCATGGGAAGAATTTTAGATTTTAGATTTTAGATTTTAGATTTTAAATTGATGCGTAATGCTCATCTAAAATCTGCCCTAAATCCCAATTCCAAATTCCCGATCGCCAATTTTCAATTACCAATTTTCAACTTTCAATTCCAAATTTAGGGCTGTCAATATGCTGAAGTTGACTTACACTGAAACGGGCTTTAACCTCGAGCGTTTGGCTCAATCTCCCGAACAGTTAGTGGCGCTGCGAGTTGTGCTGGCTATGCGAGTTGGTCAAAGCATCAGCGTCGAACCGAGCACTGCGGCATTTTTGCTGCCCGCGAATTTGTCGGCGCTGTCTCTGTTGGAATCTGAGGCGCGCCGAAACGACAACGATGCGATCGCCCTTTGTGTTGCTGATGCTGACTTTGTAGAAGTGACTCTGCGCGGTACGTGGATTTCTGACGCGTCTGAGGGGGCCCAGGGCGTGTTTGCGACTGTTTTGGGCGATCGGGCAGAGCTCTTGCTGCTCAAACTCTGGCTGGAAACTCAGGCTGCTGCGGAGGTTGTCGGGGAAGTCGGCGATTAATATCGGATGTGGAAGGAAGAGGGAAGAAGGAATAGGGAAGAAGCAAGAAGGAAATATTTTCTTCATATCGCACTCCCCCACTTTCTCCCCCTCTCCCGCCAGAAGCGCACTCAATTCCATTCTCCTTGCAGCCCAAAAGCAGCCCAATAATAAGGAGATTGCCATTCTGGAAGCTGTAGCACTTCGATTTGCGCCGATCGCAATGCCGCAGCAGGCGCCAACTTATCTTGGAGCATTTTTTTGTAAAATCGTGTCATCAACTCAGAAGTTACTTGATCCTCAACACTCCACAGAGAAACCACCACACGCGGCGCACCCGCATACATAAACCCTCTCGTCAAACCCACCAACCCTTCTCCTTTAACATCTTTTCCCAAACCCGTCTGACACGCACTCAGCACCACCAATTCAGCCGGTAAATTGAGATTAAAAATATCATTCAGTCGCAAGTAGCCATTTTGTAACGTACCTTTCTCATCAACCAAAGAAAGCACCAATCCCGATAATTCTGGATGTTTGCTATTAGCAAATCCGTGCGTAGCGAAATGAACAATGCGATATTGAGATAAATCAGGATCGGTTGCCGTGGTACGATTAGCCATAAAGTCAAACGCTTGTTTTTCCAAATCATCCGGTACCAAAGCCAAGATTTGCTCAGCTTCAGTTCGCGAGAAAGGTAGGCGAGTCCAATAAATGTTAGCCTCAGAGGCTGATCTCTGTAATTGTTGCGCTTCCACTGGCAGATTTTCAACAGTTTGATTCTTCGCTACAGAGGATGTACTCGTGCCTTTGAGCCGTTCATCGTCAGTGCTAAAAACTGGATCTGCAAACAAGGCGATCGCCTTTGGAGCCGGTTCACGAGTCGCCATATCCCGCCGCAGAATTGCTAAAGTTGAAGCAGAAGGCAGATTAACAATTTCATGCTTAACTATTAGCGGCGCTTCAGATTTTTCCAGAGTAAGGGCGCCAAAAGGAATGTATTGCAAGGCTCCATCCGCAACAATTAGCAAGCGCTTGTTGCCCAACTCAGAAGCAACCGGAGCGAGAATCATTTGGCTCAGAAGTGCAGCAGATTCAGCAACCATTTGAGGAGAGGTTCTCGTGGTCTCTTTGGTTAAAGTATCGCGGAAATTCTTAGCCGTAGCTTCAATCTCGGTGCGAGAAGGGAGTTCGTAACTGGTGAAAGAAGTTTTCGTCACCGCCCACAAATAACTGCGCTCCTCACCCAGAGAATATTCTAAAAGTAGCGTATTGTCATCGAGTACCTGTTGTTGAATTTGTGGCAAGTTGAGAGGTTCGGGATATTTGAGGGCAGCGTAACGAGGACTGCTAGCGCGAATTTTAGCTTCTATTTGAGCAAGTTCCTTGAGAATCGTATCGATTTTTTGTTGAATTTCATTCACAGCTTCTTGGGTAGATTTAGCGATGACAATTTGGTATTTGCGAGTCTGAAAATCACTAAGTTGTTGTTGCAAATTTTGTTCTTGGGCTAGCAGTTGCGAGTCAACACCTTGGCGAATATTTGCGCTGGCTTCGCTAAGGAGTTCAAGCAGACTGCGGGCACGGGCACGTTCGCTAGCATGAAAGGCTTGTGCGTCGTAACCTTTATCGGGATTTTTCAGGTGCAGTTGCATCAACAAATCGATGTAAAACTGGTAATAATCTTGGTTGCGGGCAAAGTAAGACTGCCGCAGTTCTTGGCTACCGATTTGAGTGCGGAGGTTTTCAATAATATTAATTGCGGTTTCGATTTCGGTTTGGGCAACTGTGAGGTTATTTTGTTGGCGGTTTAAGATGGCTTGATTGTAGATGATGTGCGCTTCTTCTGTTTTGTAACCGAGTTGTTGGGATAGAGATAAAGCTTGGTTATAGTTTTCAATGGCGGTAGAACTTTGCCCTAAAGCAGCTTGTATTTTCCCCATTTGATTGAGGACTGTGGTTTCTTTTACTTTGTCGTTTAGGTGTCGGGAGATGCTCAGGGCTTGGTTGTACGCATTCAGGGCAGTTGACCATTCTTTTGAAGCGATGTAGGTGCTACCAATGCCAGTTAAGGCAGTAGCTTCTACTGCTAAATTACCTGCGGGTCGAGAGATGACTAGGGCTTTGTTGTAGGAGTCTAGGGCATTTTTCCAGTTTCCTGTAGCAGCGTGAATATTACCAATGTTGTTGAGGGTGTTGGCGACTGTCGCTTGGTCATTTAATTGATAAAATAAGGGCAACGCTTGGTTATAGTAATCCAGGGCTGTTTTCGGGTCAGCTAAATCAGTGTAAAGTTGACCGAGACTGTTGAGTAGGGCTGCTTGTTCTGTTTTAGCACCTGCTTGTTTTGATAATGGCAACGCTTGATTGTACGAGTCTAAGGCAGATTGAAATTGTCCGAAATTGACGTAAATCTTACCAATGGATAAGAGAGTCTGTGCAGCTTGGGCGTAGTTTCGCTCTGCACGATAGAGTGCGAGGGCTTCTTCTAACTTTTGAAGTGCGAGTTGTCTAGATTCGGCGGTTTCTTGGCTAGACAGTTGATTTCCCTTGAAAAATGCGACTTCAGCCGCAGAAACTTTGATTCCGGTGGCGATATCCCAGACACGGGCGGTTCTATCCCGACTAGCAGTCAGAATTTGGCGACCATCTGGGCTAAATACGGCACTTTCGACACTATCTTCATGTCCTCGGAAGATTGCTAACAAATTGCCTTGGTTATCCCACAGGCGGGCGGTTTTATCCTCACTAGCGGTGAGAATTTGGCGACCATCAGGACTAAATACGGCGGTGTTGACAGAACTGTCATGATCTCGGAATATGGCTAACAGATTGCCTTTGATATCCCATAGCCGGGAGAGTCTATCCCCACTGGTGATTAAAATTTGCCGACCATCCGGGCTAAATACGACGCTGCTGCTAGAACTAGAGCCTTTCTCTACATCCTTCTGCCCCCGAAACTCTGCTAGGAGATTGCCTTGGGTATCCCACAGACGAGCATACCCGTGGGAATCATTGCCGAGGGTAAGGATTTGCCGGCGATCGGGGGTAAAGATGGCATTATCAACCCACTCATGCCCCCGAAACTCTGCTAGGAGATTACCTTGGGTATCCCACAGACGGGCGGTTTTATCCGAACTGCTGGTCAGGATTTGAGTTCCATCTGGACTAAAGACTAGGGTGTTGACTTGATACTCATGCCCCCGAAACTCAGTCAGGAGATTTCCTTTGGTATCCCACAGACGGGCGGTACTATCTATACTAGCAGTGAGAATTTGATTCCCATCTGGGCTAAATACTGCCCTTGTAACAGAACCCTTGTGTCCTTGGAATTTTGCCAGGATATTACCTTTGATATCCCACAAGTAGGCAGTTTCATCACCCACTGCAAGGATATGTCGGCTATCGGGGCTAAATACTGGTCTGGAGAGCCTTTCTTTAGAAACTTGAAACTGGGTTAGAAGATTGCCGTTGGTATCCCACAGGTGAACCACTTTCTCGGTCGTGGTAAGAATATGGCGACTATCCGGGCTAAATACCGCACGCTGGACTTCCTGGTTCTCCTGTAACTCTGCCAGTTGAGCGTTATTTTGGGACAAGCTTTCCTGAAAGGTTTGTAGGGCAGCCATTTGCTCGGCTTGGGCAGTAATTGCCACTGACACATCCCACAACCGGGCAGTGCCTTCATTACCAGCAGTGAGAATTTGCCGACCATCTGAGCTAAAGACTGCACTGTGAATGGCACCTTCATGTCCCCGAAACACAGCTAAGAGATTACCTTTGGTATCCCACAACCGGGCGATTCCAGGGCCGAAAGTCTCACTGCTGGTCGTGAGAATTTGCCGGCCATCGGGGCTAAAAATTGCACTTCCAAGATGTGTTTCATCTACCCGAAACTCTGCTAAGAAATTGCCTTTTGTGTCCCACAGGCGAGCAGTTTCATCATTACTGGTCGTGAGAATTTGGCTGCCATCTGGGCTAAATACGGCGGTTTCCAGTCCCCGTTTGTGTCCTCGGAACTCAGCCAAGAGATTACCTTTGAGATCCCACAGACGGGCAATTTCATCATCACTTGCTGTCAAAAATTGACGACCATCGGGGCTAAAAACGACACTTTTGACGGCCTTCTCATGTCCGAGTGGGAATTCGGCTAAGAGATTACCTTTGGTATCCCACAATCGGGCAATTTTATCCTCACTGGCGGTGAGAATTTGGCTACTATCGGGACTAAATGTTGCACCGTTAACCATCCACTGCAATTCTTCTATGTCCTCAACTTTCCTGGGTACGCGCAACTCAGTGAGGAGATTACCTTGGCTATCCCACAAGCTAACCGGATAGCACTGACAATCGGTGGGGAGGATTTTGCTACCATCCGGGCTAAATACTGCATTGATGTGACTGCCCCCTTGCAATTCCGAGAAGGGAACATCTTGAGGATTCCACACACGAATCTTCTCGCTGATGTGACTGTCCCCCCGAAATTCAGAGAGGGGATTGCCTGTGATGTCCCACAAACGGATATTCTCACCATTGGTGGTGAGGATTTGCCGGCCATCTGGGCTAAATATGGCTCGATAGACGCCTTCTTCATGTCCTTTAAACTCTGCCAGGAGATTGCCTTTAAGATCCCATAATCGTGCCGTTTCATCTCGACTGGCGGTGAGAATTTGCCGGCCATCGGGACTAAAGACAGCACTGCTAACCAAACTTTCATGTCCCCGAAATATTGCCAGTTGAGCATTATTTTCAGACACACTTTCTAGAAGGGTTTCCCTAGCAACTATTTGCTCAGATTCAGCAGCAATCGAGGCTGAAACGTCCCACAAACGAGGCACGCGATCCCACCCGAAGGTGAGGATTTGCTTACCGTCTGGACTAAATACTGCACTCACTGCACTCTCATGTCCCCGCAACTTTGCTTTGAGATTGCCTTTGGTATCCCAAATTTGAGCAGTTCCATCTCGACTACTGGTTAGAATATGCCGGCCATCGGGGCTAAATCCTTGGACACCCCAGCGATAAACTTTATGTCCCTGGAATTCTGCTAAAAGATTGGCTTTAGTATCCCAAACCCTGGCTGTATCGCTACTAGCGGTGAGGATTTGCCGACCATCGGGACTAAATTCTGCACTGTAAACCGACTCTTTATGCCCCTGAAACACGGCTAACCCATTACCTTGGGTATCCCACAGACGGGCAGTTTTATCTGCACTAGCCGTGAGGATTTGGCTACCATCGGGACTAAATTTTGCATTAATGACACTATCCTTATGCCCTTGAAACTCTTTGAGAAGATTTCCGTTGATATCCCACAAGTAAACAATTCCATGGGAATCGACAGAAAGGATTTGGCGACCATCGGGGCTAAATACAGCTTTTGAGGAAACTAATCCGCCACTTGTTATCTTTTGATGACCTTGGAACTCAGCGAGGAGATTGCCGTTGATATCCCACAAATGAAATTTATCCCTAAAACCGGCTCGCTCGGAAAACCGACTAATGGTGAGAATTTGCCGGCTATCTGGACTAAATACGGCATTTATGACTTTATCGCCATTCTCAACCCCTCGGAACTCTTTGAGGAGATTGCCTTTGAGATCCCACAGGCGGATGGCTTCATACTCAGTAATGGTCAGAATGTGCTGGCTATCGGGGCTAAAGATAGCACGTCTGACTTCTTTGTCATGACCTCGAAATACCGTTAAATGATTGCCATTAAGATCCCATAGACGGGCAGTTTCATCCTCACTCGCCGTCAAAATTTTACTGCCATCGGGGCTAAAGACAGCACTGGTGAGATCCGCCTCATGTCCTAAAAACACGGCGAGTTGTCCAGCAAATGCTTGTACTGGTTGTTTTATTCCTGATGGGTTAAGGTTTTCTGTTGTTGGTGATTGGGATGGCGTGGGAATCCTGGGTTGGCCGCTGATGGGGATGCTGTAGGTAGTAGCGAATACAACTCCCATCACCAGAGGGAGACAGCGATGCACTTTTCGGTATTTATCTGGCAGCATAATTGTTTTTTGGGAGAGTTAAGAATTGGGAGAGGGGGGTCAACTAAACCTTTCTCTAGCGAATCCGTAAAAGCCAAAAGCTATAGTTTCTTTTTGGATAGGCAAATCTGCTTAGCGTTGGCTCATTTTTTACCGAGGTGATTAAAATTAAGATTGGCTGGGCGTTAGTTGTCAAAAAAAAATATTTATGTTAAAGAGAAACTCTATCATTTTTTATAATCTTTGTCTGTCATTGGCTGCGTCAACGGTGAGGAAAAGACGTTAAGGGATGTAACTTGAATCGGCGGCGGGGCGTTGGCTCGTCGATGTTATTATCTTTTGACCCACATCTGCGGAATGTGGGTTTTATGAACAGGCAAGATGCCTGTTCCACAAGAAAATTTATATTTTGTGGAACAGGCATCTTGCCTGTTGCTGACAATGATGCCAGATATCAGTAAGTCCCTTTAGGGTGTATAAATTATATTGAAGTAAATGCCGTTATCTTGCAGATTGTCGCCTTTATCGCTAATTCTCACCAAAGGAAAAGCGTAATCTACTCGCAGGTTCACCCGCTGTATTGGTTCCCAGATTACCCCCAAACCCAGACCTGCTAAAAATGTCTGATTGGTTAATGTATTAGGATTGTTCGCAACGTTCCATACGGTACCCGCATCCAAAAAAGGAGCCAATTGAAGTTTGGGATTTCCCGAAGCATCGCGTTGTAAAGTAATCCGATCTTCGATGGAAACTCTGAAGCCGTTATCACCAGAACGGACGTTTTGGCGATAGCCGCGCAAAGATTGTCCGCCGCCAATTACAAATTGCTGGGAAGGCAACAAACTATTAGCTGACAACTGTAAGTCTGCCTGCAAAATTAATAAATGTTTGTCATTCAATCGCTGTACTCGCTGCACTTGACCCAGCCAACTCAAAAATTGTCCGTCGGGATCGGAACCTTCGTTTTGAGTAGCATCAAACAAGCTAGTGCCGATCGTAAATTGCGATCGCACGGCCCAAGCACCCTGCGGGTCGCGCCGAATGTAGTCCTGTCCCAGCTTAATTGCACTCGTAGTGCTGACACCATTGGAGTCCGGGCCGGTGCCAAAAGGAAACGGTTCGCCTTCGAGAAAAGTTCTGCCTGTCTGATAAGTAAAACCAGCAGATAAGGCAAATTCTTCGATCGGCGTTCTCCGCAGCGGCTGGCGGTAACTAACTTCAAATAAATGCGATTTTCCCGAAATGTCAAAACGGTTAAAAGGTGCTTGTACGATACTGTTGCGATTCGGTGCCGCCCTCAATTGCAAAGTGCCGTTCATCGCATTTAGCGGCACGCGATAGCTAAAATCAAACACGTCTGAATCGCCGAGCGATCGATAATAAGCTGCTGCCAGTTCGTCGCCATTTCCTGTTATATTGCGGTGCCGCAAACTAACTCCCAATCTTTCGGAACCGACACTGGGAGGCGAGTAATTGTCAATGCTGAAAGTAGGTTGAAATGGATTAGCTTCCGAGACTCGGACGATCAGAATGCTCTCGGCTTCATTATCCCCGGCCCGCAGACTGGCTTCTACATTGTCAAATAAAGGATCGACTCGCAGCAGCCGGAGTTGGTCTTCTAATAAAGCTGTGCTTAAAGGCCTTCCGGCACCGAGTCGAATCCGGCTGCGGATGTAACTTGGATTCAATCTTTTAGTTCCTTCTACCTCAATTCGGGCTAGCTTGCCTTCAATCACTTGAATTTGGACTACCCCTGCGGTGATAGTTTGGGGCGGCAAGACTGCTCTCGAAGTGATGTAGCCACGATTGAGGTAAATTTCGGTAATTTTGTCGGCGATTTGTTTGAGCTGTTCTAGGGTGGTAGAACGGCCTTCTAAGGGGTTGACTAAGGCATTAATTTCGTCTTGGCTTAAAATTGTGCTGCCAACTACTTGAATTTTCTGCACATCAATTGGTGTATTCGGCAGCGTTGGGGGAACTGGCGACGGAGACGGCGGCGCTACTGTGGGCGGTACTTGGGGAGGTTCTGGGGAAGGCTGCGGGGCCGGTTGCAGAAATCGATCGCGATTGGGATCTGGCTGAGTCGGCGGCGACGGTAACAGCGGATTTGGTACTAGATCGCGGTTTAAGTCGGGCGGGAGGTTTCCCGGTGGCGTCTGCGGGTTCTGGGCTAAAAAATTACAATCTAGCGGGTTCTGACATTGGCGATCGTTGTCAACCAGATTTGTTGCTTCGGGCAAGAAGCCCGTACCACAATCAATCAAACTGCTTGTGGAACAGGCTTCTTGGCTGTTCTGTGCCCGGTTCGATGGTCTTTCTGGTTCAGGGTTGGTCTCGATCGCATCGGGAAGCTGATTTAAGTTTGTTGCTGTTTCATCCTGCTTGATTTCTAGTTTTTGCAGTGCTAATACTTGATTGCCCGTATCTGCTGAGTTGTCAGCGGCGATCGGCAACTGAGAAATATCGTTTGTTTGGGATATAGCTTTATTGGCGTAAAAGCAAGCCATCGGGAGCGCTGTTAGAAGTGAAATCCCCAACCGAAATAGTGCAATATTTGCATTCGGGCGCATAATTAATAATTTCTCTAAAATAAGTTTGTCGGCTGCTTGACTATGCCAGTTTATCATTTAGTATTAGGCGAAATTTGACCATCAAAATTTCCACCGCCCGCCTTTCCAGATGCCAAAAGTCCGAACTGCCGATCGTTACAAAAATTTTAATTTATTTAGGACGATCGACCAAACAACCCGCAACAGGCAAAAATCATTTGGGGCGCTGCCAAATACCGCGATCGAAACCGAGCTTTTCGTACTTGCTGCACCCCTCATACTATTTTAGATTTTAGATTTTAGATTTTAGATTTGGCAATGACTCGCCCAAAAACGGATACCGTGCCCCGAATGTTCATCAGTGTAGATCCTAAAATTTTAGACTCCTGTTCCTGCTCCCAGATTCAATGCAGCAAGTAAATCTAAAATCTCAAATCTCAAATCTCAAATCGACTGACTTATGGGTATCAGGGTTTGGGGTACGGGCCTACCGCTGCATTCTTTGCGTGAAGCTGGTATCGAATTATTTTCTTGTGATAGGTGTTAACTCACTTGCGACTAAGGGTTCTTGGGCTATTTTGCCGAGTTCGACTGAATTCAAAACTGCTGACCATTTGATCGCTAAACTGGCATCGCTGGGAGACTGGATACGCAATTGAGCTAGAGTTGCCAGGTACTCGTACCAGAGATTTTGTTGGGCGAAGATGCTGAGCTTGGTGAGATCGGACGATCGATCCAACTCTGTTTTCACGGTTGGGGCGACTGCGGTGCGGTTGATCCACCCGGAAACGAGAACATCATCTTTTGTATTTTTTGGGTTGCATTTGATAGTAAAGTACCATTGATAGTTTTTGCCAACTTCCAAGGTTGGCGAGTTGTCGTCGGAGTCGAGGCTGACGCTAACTACACCTGCACGGCTAGTTACCATGCGAAAACTTTTTTTGTATAGTGTTTTGTCCCTTTCGTCTGCTAACTCAAACTGAACTGTTTTGTCTAGGGCTACGGGAAGGTAGTAGAAAAATGTTGGCTTTGCTGATATGGTTTGCCCCATAGTTGATTGGGGAATCAAGGCAGTTAAGGCAGTGGTGGCCGTGGGGCATTCTAAGCCACGGGTTCCTCCCCCTTCCCGCCTTCCGGGTACTCCGTCCTGTGGCGGTTGAAAGCTATTCCAGGCGGATCCCAATTGCTCGCTGTTGGGTCTACTTCCGCTTGCTTGGGCGGGTTGAACTGTTTGCCAGTTGAGGGGTAGCTGCGGTGGTGATGCGCGCTGGACAATGTTTGCGGGGCTGTTGAGAGCCTCTGCTGGTATTAAAAAACTACCGGCGGCCAGTGCCTTTAAAGACAGAATTAAGGAAAGAGCACTGATATTTAGAGCAGACTTCAAAGCCATGACGAACCTGCCTTCTGATGAACCTAGGAACTTTATCGCACGGTTTTATTCTATCCAAGGTTTTGACCGATATAGTAATCTGTTGTACTTAATTTATATCTTCAGGCAGATACGATTATTTGGGTCGCTCTGTTCAACATAGAATTCTCTGTCGCGTTTGTCAGTGGTAGCTTAGTAGTTATACTTACTTCCATTCACAGCAGCAGGTTGGGTTGAGCTTGTTAAACCCTAATATTCGGGGTGTTTTAACTCTAGCAAGAGGCTACAACGCGTCTTTTGGTAAAAACACCTGGTTGATGCGTCAGTCCTGGATATCAGGAAACTCGGCAATTTTGCTGGTGAACCTCAAGCGATCGGCTACAAGTTACAAATCAGTTTTTGTGTACAATACCGGCAAGAAATTTAGCATGAATCTCGATTCACCTGTTCTCTCGGACAAACAGCCTTCGGGGCTGCGGATGGTCAGACCCATCGGAGTCTTGGCACTGCACGGCATTGCTTTTTTAGGAAATAGGTTGTTCGCTGTCGATCGCGCCGAAGGGCTGCTATTGGAGATCGATCGAGAAAGTGACAACACTACTGTTTTGAATCCTTATCAAACGGCTAAGTTTGCCGGCGCAACGGGGCTGGCTATTTCGGAAGATACTCTCTGGTTTGCGCGGGATGAGGATATTTGTTGCTGTCGGGGCGCAATTCTGGACGGGGCGATCGCTGAACTCAAACCGGAACATTTTGTTTCGCTTTCTTATCCTGCTGACGGGATTGCTGTGTGGAAATCTACGCTTTATGTGACTTGCCAGAGATTGGGCTATATTCTGGTTTTTGACCTGAAAACTGGTCGGGAAATTACTCGGTTTTACGCCCCCGGTATTGGGGTAGAAAATATCACAGTCCGGGATGAGGAAATTTGGGTTTGCGACAAGACTGAGCAAACTGTTTACTGTTTGGAACGGGGAACTGGGGAGATTAAATTTAGTGTTTTGACTCCCTTTGAGTCGCCTTCGGGTTTGGCTTTTCACAAGGATTCGGAAACGGGGGAGGAGGTTCTGTACGTGGCTTATGCCGGGGATGAACTTTACATCCGGGATGACCCGAATTCGGAAGATCCTTTTCAGTTGACGAAGCGCGATCGCACTTTTATTCAGCCTTTGTCTTTTCACTACAATGAAGCCGATCGCTACGCTTTGTCAAACGGTTTTTTGATGGAAATGTCTTATGTGGAGGAACTGTCTCCTCTCGATGAGGTAGACATCGAAAATTTGGAGTGGCGGATTGCTTTGCCTTCGCAAACTCACCGGCAAAAGGTTAGGAAAATTACGCCGATTGGAATGCCTTTTACTGAGGAAATTCAGGAAGGGGAACGGGTGGCGGTGTTTAAGTTCGATCGGCTGCACCCTGGGGAACGCCGAATTTTTGGCTGGAAGGCTTTGTTAGAAGTTCGATCGATTAAGTATCAGTTGTCACCGAGGGATGTGGAAAAGATTCCGAAGCTGTCGCCGGAGTTTGCAGCTAAGTATTTGGTGGATAATGACAATTTGGCGATGGATACGGAAATTGTGCGATCGGCTGCTGTGGCTGCCATTGGCTCGGAAACTAACATTCTCAGGCAATTGCTGAGCATTCGTAATTTTGTTTACGATCAACTTTCTTACGGAATTAGGCCTCACATTGACACTCCCGATATTGTGCTGCGCCGTGGTATCGGTTCCTGCGGCGAATACGTGGGACTTTTGTTAGCTTTGGCTAGGTTAAACGGGATTGCTTGCCGCACGATCGGCCGCTACAAGTGCCCCGCTTTTGGTGACAGAAAAGGTGTGTCGCTGGAACCGGATTTCAATCACGTTTGGCTGGAGTTTTACATTCCGGGTTTTGGCTGGGTGCCGATGGAATCTAATCCTGATGATATTCAAGATAGAGGCCCTTATCCGTTGCGATTTTTTATGGGTTTGGCTTGGTATCACGTAGAAATTGGCAAGGGAATTCGGTTTCAAAGTCTCACTAGCGGCGGTCTTCCTTTAAATAAGGAGGAGGTTTCCGTGGGAAGTCTGGCAATTAATCATGTTAGGTTTACCATTTTGTCAGAGTTGCCAGCAGTTTGAAGGGAGTGTTAACAGTTAACAGTTAGCCGTCTAAATTCAACTGTTAATTGTTAACATTTTTCATCTAAAATCGAAAGTAGAAAATGTAAAATCAGAGGAAGAGGGGTTGTGGAATTTTCGATTGCTAATTTTCTCGTTTTAGTGGCCTTTGTACTACTGCTGACAGTGACTGGTGGGGTGGCTTATTTGACAGCGGTTGAGTGGCGCGATCGCAGGCGGTTAGATAAGGCTAAACGGAAAAAAAAGTAGCTCTTTGCTGTTGACAAAGTGCATTTTTTATGATAATAAACAAGGCGAGCGTGTTGGCTCGCCTTGTTTTGTGATTTGAGGTATTTTCACCGCAGATGATATCAAGTTTGGTAACATAAACGTTGTAGGTTCGTAGTGAGGACTTGAGTTTTCATACAAAACTATGATTCCTATCGTTTCCGGTTGGATCGGAAGGATTTAACCACAGAGAACGCAGAGAACACAGAGGGAGATAAGAGAGATGAATAATTCCGATGAAGCGTGGATTTGAGATCGCGGGCGTCCCGCCCGCGCCACAATAAACACACCACAATAAAGACAGATGAAAAAGGGAATTTTGGAGTTGGTATTTTAAGTCCACTGTCGGAAAAATGTATTTTCTTGCCAAGCGGCGGCGGTGCGTTTTTCAAGTGCTGCCATTTCTGTTGGGTTCAGGGGTTTGAATGCTTGGGCGACTTTTAAGTTTTCTTCTAATTGCTTTACTGACTCGGCGGCGATGACGCAGCAGTGCACGCCGGGAAGTGAAAGCGTGTAGCCCATTGCTTGGTGCATTCCATCTAAAACACCGTTCTGAAATAATTTGCCGTAAGCTGGTATTTTCATGGCTATGACGCCGATGTTTTTGGATTTGGCCACTGGTAAAGCGCTGGTAACAAAGGAGCGCGGGTGATGTTTTTCGGCGGCGTTGAGGCAGATTAATGTTGTGTCAAAAGGATAGCGTTCCAAGCCTGCAGCAATGATGGCTGGTTCGTGGTGTCCGGTGATGCCGGAAAAACGAATTATTTTTTGCTGTTTGGCTTCTTCGATCGCTTTTATTGCTCCTTTGGTACTGAAAATTTGGTCTAATTCTGTTTGGAATGAGACGTGGTGGAGTTGCCACAAGTCTAGTCTATCGGTTTTCAATCTTTTGAGCGATTGCTCTAAGTCTCTCCACGCACCGTCTCTGTCTCTGGCGGCGGTTTTTGAGGCTAGGAATAGGCGATCTCGATATGGTGGCAAAACTTTGCCTAAGTTTTCTTCGCTGGGCCCGTAGTCGGCCGCCGTGTCAAAATAGCGAATGCCTAGTTCGATCGCCCGTTCAATTTGCGCCGCTGCTTCTGCTTCTCTTCCCGGCTGCGACAGCGGTGTTTGTCCGGCCCCCCCCAAACCGAAAATCGGCACTTTCACGCCGGTGTTGCCTAAAAGTCGTTCTGGCATTTTTACTGTGGCGGCCGCCTGGTTATTGGGTGCGGCTATGATTTCCCGATCCTGCTGTTCGATCGCCTTAGCACCTGCAATGCCGCTGGCAACAGCTATACTGCTCAATATAAAATGGCGGCGAGTCTTTTTGCGGGTCATTGTTTCCGTCTCCTCAGAATATGTAAGTATAATTTAACCTGAAAGTTAAATGAAGTCATTAGTCATTAGTCATTAGTCATTAGTCATTAGTCATTGGTTATTTGTCCTATGTTTCTTGTTAGTTATTCGTTCTAATAACCAATAACCAGTAACCCATGCCCTATGCCCCATGCCCCATGCCCTATGCCCTATGCCCCATGCCCCATGCCCTTGTCAATTATCCATGCGCGAATCAGTTCGTTTATCTGTTCTGGTACTTCGTCGTGGGGACAGTGACCGGCTTTGATAAAGTGTTCTGTTAACTGCGGATAGTGTTTGCGAAATTTGGCGCTTCTTTCTGTGGAATTCATCCACGGATCGCCTTCTCCCCACAGCATTAGCAACGGGCTGGTTAATTGACTCAGCAATACGTCAATTTTTTCGCCTTGGGGTGTTCGGAATACGGAGGCGAATACTTTGGGGGCACCGGGATCGCAGGAGGGAAGGTATATTTCTTCTACTAATTGGTCTGTGACGGCGCTTTGGTCGAGATAAACTTTTTCTAGGGTTTTCCGAATTGTCGATCGCTGGCGCACGTACTGGAACAGCAGAAAACTTGCCCAATCTTGCTGAAATAAGGTTTTAGCTACTGCAGATATGGCTTTTTGCAAGGGCGGGGCTTCGGGTGCGGGCTGCGGTTCGCTGAAGGGGCCGGCGCTGTTGATTAATATGAGTCCGGCTGCTGATTCGGGGCGCCCTGCTGCTACACACAAGGCGGCGTAGCCTCCGAGGGAGTTGCCTGCTAGTACGGCGGGCCGGCCGATGATGTTGGTGATAAAGTCGTGGAGTTGGTCGCGCCAGAGGTCGCCGCTGTACTGTAATTCGGGTTTTGCCGATCGCCCGAATCCCAAAAGGTCGATCGCCCACACTTCAAAGTCTTTGCTCAGGCCGCTTATATTTTTGCGCCAGTGGTCTGTGGATGCTCCAAAACCGTGAATTAACAGCAGGGGAGGGCGTTCTGGATGCCGATCGCTGGATCGAACGTAGTATACTGAATGCCCTCGCCACTGCCAGTAAGTTCCAGCTATGGGGGCTGTGGTTATGGCTGGGGTTGCTTGCATAATGTAAAGAAATAATTATTTACTTTAACTATTGTATCGCGACATTCAGATTTATATAGTTTTACCAAGGAGCCGGAGTTGCGCCAGCAAAGGATTGGTCAATTTGGGCGAGTTGAGATATCGGGATCTCACGCACTCATAATTAATAAGTTTTGTAACAAATATTGATTTTGTGAGGGGCGCAGCAATGGGAGATATTTGACCCGATCGCATTTTGGATAATAAATTGGGTTTTGGCTGCAACATACCTAGGTATGATGATTTTGCTGTTTGGCGGCAAAATCAAGTTCTGGGCGATGGCGCTTGCCTAGGGGCTGCGAGGGTCGAACCTGATTGGCGAGGGTTAAGGGATCGACTTTTTTAGAGTTATTGGAGAGCTTTTCTAGGTGGGGATCGTTTGTTCAAGAGGTGTTGACGGCTTCGAGGATGCAGCTAGTGGTTTGGTTGCTAGCTGGCAAAAGCTGAGCTCAAAATTTCGCTGCTGGGAGAACTTATAAGTAAAATTACTGATGGTTCTCTGCAGAAGTTTCTCAGAATCGCTGAATATTTTGTGACGTGGTTTGCTGTTCTTAATTGCTTGGATACTCTAAGATATAAGTAGAGCTGCGCCGCTCAATTAATTAGCATTTTGAATACTAGGGAGCCAACTATGCAGGGTGTGAACTTTATCCACCTGAAAGTTAGGGAGTTTTCTGAGTGATTGCTATTTCACCTCGTCCCGTCGGACGCAATTGGATTACTATTAGCTTCGCTTCTACTCTATACCTTTGTCCTATTTTGGATCTGCTCCTAGCAGAGGTGCCAGAAATCTGGCAAGCCCAATTGCGGTTGGGGCTTCAAGAAGCTTTGGTAAATGCTGCTAAGCATGGAAACAAATTAGATCCCGGTAAAACTGTTGGAGTCCGTTTTTCGATCGTCCAAAACCAATATTGGTGGGTGATATCGGATGAAGGTTCTGGCTTTAAGGCCCCTTGCAGTTGCAACCTTTATACCGATGATTGCGACAATCTCCTCGCAGAGGAGGTTGCAGATAACTCTGCACTACCCCATGTGGAACAGGAATGTGGTAGGGGGTTGTTTATTCTTTACCAAATATTCGATCGGGTAGAGTGGAATTCTCAAGGTACCGAGTTACGGCTGTGCAAAGAACTTCCCAGTCGGTATCGGCTGCCGGGGTTGCGCTAGCACCGCTATGAAAGCAGCAGTTTTCACCTCAGCTAGACCTGGAAATTTTTTCGTTCCCGGACTGAAGTTTGCAGTGAGAATTTGAACGCTATGGCTATTGATAGCTGATCGTAATGCAAAATGTGAGTTTTGAGTTAAAAAAGTATAAATCTTTTGAACTCACAATCGCGCTGCTCGATCGAGCGGCGCGATTGTCTAAGTTTTGAGCAACTACTCAAGCCAAAACTCCAGAATCAAAACTCAAAATCATTTGCCGTGGGTGGGACAGGGAGGAGCAGATATCGATCGATCCAGCCATCCTGCCGCTTGGTTTAAGCGCGGGAGAGCTTCTTCGGGCTGTTTTTTGAGCAAAAAGACCAAAGCGGCCGCAGCTTGCTCGCAGGCGCGCGCGGAACGGTTGGCTTTGAGGCGATGCCAATCTTTTTCGGGGATGGCGAGGCGCGCGGCGAGAGCTTGGGCTAGTTCTACCGTACTCAGCTCGTTGAGGTTGACAGTTTGGGTTGTTTGTGTAGTTTCAAGCATAATTGGCAATTATACGGATTTGGCTGCCGTTTCAGAATTTTAAAAATATACTGCATATAATAACAACTTAATTGGAAATCGGTTTTTTTTATTATTATTGTCAGGTTTGCAGATCGAAATGCCTCAACAGCCGTCAGAGTTAAATCCCGAAGAGCAAGAAAGTGAGTTTGTTCAAGCGATCGCAGCCGTTGAGCGATCGCTCGCAGCAGTCAAAGAACGGTACACTCAAATTCAGGTCGATCGACAGCGCCAAGTCGAACTCGGTCATCGGCGCGAAGAAATCCGCCAGTCCAAGCGCCCAAATCCATTGCCGCAACTCAAAAAAGAATTGCGGGAAATTGAGCAAGAATTGGAAACTATCGAGTTGAATTTAGAAAGCAGCCTGTTTTCGTGGGGAAGCATAAAACAACCTTTTTGGCAAGCAGTTCGGTTTGGGGGGCTTGGCATTTTGATCGGTTGGATTTTGAAATCCTATGTCGGTTGAATTATGTTATGATTTTTGATTTTTTTTTACCGCAGAGGGCGCAGAGGGCGCAGAGGAAGAGAAAAGAGAGAATTATGGTGCAAAATATTAAATAAACGGGAGTGGATATGACAAATCAACGGATTGCAGCAATTTTGCGCGCTGGTGAACCCGACGAAACGGTAACTGTTCAAGGCTGGGTTCGCACTAAGCGCGAATTGAAAGATTTTGCCTTTGTCGAAGTCAACGATGGTTCGGCGATGGCTAACTTGCAAGTAGTCATAAATTCCGATTTGCCAGATTTTGAAAATGTACTGAAACAACTGAATACAGGTGCATCTCTAGAAGTGTCGGGTGTGCTGGTAGCGTCTCCCGCAAAAGGACAGCGAATTGAGTTGAAAGCTTCACAAGTACAAGTTTACGGTGATGCAGACCCGCAAACTTATCCCCTGCAAAAAAAGCGCCATTCCTTTGAATTTTTGCGGACAATCGCGCATTTGCGGCCGCGCACAAACACTCACGGTGCTGTCTTTCGAGTCCGCAATGCTTGTTCGGCGGCCGTACACCAATTTTTTCAAGAACGCGGTTTTTTGTGGGTTCATACTCCGATTATTGCTGCTAGCGACTGCGAAGGTGCGGGGGAAATGTTCGCCGTTACCAACTTTGATTTAAAGAATGTGCCGCGCACTGATTCGCAAGAGGTTGATTATGCTAAAGACTTTTTTGGAAAGCGCGCCTATTTAACAGTTAGCGGCCAGTTGGAAGCGGAAGTTATGGCGATGGCTTTCGGAAATGTTTACACTTTTGGCCCGACTTTCCGAGCGGAAAATTCTAATACTTCGCGGCATTTGGCGGAGTTTTGGATGATTGAACCGGAGATGGCTTTCTGCGATTTGCAGGGAGATATGGATTTGGCTGAGGCGTTTTTAAAGTACATTTTTAAATACGTTTTGGAGCATTGCCCGGAAGATATGGAGTTTTTCAACGATCGCATTGACAAAACGGTTTTGGCTACTGCTGAAAATATCATTAATAATCAGTTTGAGCGGATTACTTATACCGAGGCGATCGCACTTTTGGAAAAAGCCGACAAAAAGTTTGATTTTCCGGTAAGTTGGGGCTTGGATTTGCAGTCGGAACACGAGCGTTATTTGGCTGAGGATTTGTTTAAAAAGCCGACCATTGTCAGCGATTATCCCGTCGGGATTAAAGCATTTTATATGCGTTTAAATGAGGACGAGAAAACGGTGCGAGCAATGGATGTTTTGGCTCCTAATATTGGGGAAATTATCGGCGGTTCGCAGCGGGAAGAAAGGCTGGATGTGTTGGAGCGGCGCATGGAAGCCCAGGGTATGAATAAGGAGGAATTGTGGTGGTATTTGGATTTGCGCCGCTACGGCACTGTACCTCACGCTGGGTTTGGTTTGGGATTTGAACGGTTAGTGCAGTTTATGACTGGAATGGGGAATATTCGGGATGTGATTCCGTTTCCGAGATCGCCTTTGAGTATTGATTTTTAGTGTAGGATTGTGTGGCAAAGAGGAGGGACACGGCATTGCCGTGTCCTTACCCAGATCGGCGACTCCTAATCACAAATAAATTAAGTCGCCGAGGGAATTGTGATATCAACAGATTGCACTTTGACCGAAGTTCCCAAACTCGATAACGGCGGTTCAATTGCCGCCGTATTTCCCACTACTAATGTTACCAGATTCTCCGGTTTCAAATAAGTCTGAGCTACGCGCTGCACGTCGGCAATTGTTGCTGCTTCGATGCTGCGGCGGTAGCGAAAAATGAAATCTTCGGGATAACCGTAGTATTCGTAGCGGATTAATCGCGACAAAGTTTGACTGGGATTTTCAAATTTGAAGATGAATGAATTTAGGGTGGAATCTTTAGCAAAAGCTAATTCTTCCTGGGTAATTGGTTCGGTGCGGATACGATCGATCTCGGCGCGAATTGCCTGGATAAACGGTACGGTGGCATCTGATCGCGTTTGGCCTCCTGCGACAAACACCCCCGGATAGTCATATCTCGGACTCCAAGCCGCGTATACTGAATAAGCTAAGCCTTGGCGCGATCGCACGTTATTGAACAAACGGCCGCCGAAACCGTTGAGAACCCCGTTCATTACGTCCAAAGCACCGTAATCTGGACTGCTGAGCATTCCGCCCAAATGTCCCATTTGCACGTAACTTTGACTTAATTGCGGCTGATTTACTAAAAATATGCCGCCGTCCTTTGCTGGCGATACGGTTGGTAGAGCAGGCACTTCTGCACTTTGATTCGGTTCCCAGTTGCCGAATTTTTCCTCGACGAGCGATCGCATTTTAGCTGTATCAAAATCGCCAGCAATACCCAAAATCATATTCTTGGGATGGAAATATTTCTGGTAGAAACTCACCACATCGTCGCGGGAAATATTGGCGAGGGTTTTGTATTCTACCGTGCGCGCGTAAGGACTGCGATCGCCATAAATTAACTTTTGAAACTCGCGGCCGGTAATATCGTCAGGATCGTCATTGCGGCGGGCGATCGCACCTTGAGTTTGGTTCTTCGCTAAATCTAACTTTTCCTGAGCAAACATTGGCTCCCGAATCACTTCCGCAAATAAGTCAAACACGGGTTCCAAATCTTCAGCTAAAGCACTAAAATTAGCCGTGCCAGAAGCAACATCAATCCCCGTTTCTACCGAAGCTGCTCGCTGTTCTAGCAACTGATTTAATTCATCAGCAGTATGCCGGCTAGTACCGCCAGTTCGCATCACTTCTCCCGTCAAACCTCCCAATCCAATTTTATCGGCTGGTTCAAAACGATCGCCCGTGCGAAATAGCGCCGTTCCCCCGACTAACGGCAATTCCCGGTCTTCCATAAGATAAACCCGGATACCATTTTTCAGCTCGAAGCGAGTATATTTAGGCAGTTTAATTTCGGACAGCGGGGGAAATGTTAATTCGTCGTAGTGTTTCGGTGCAGCAGCAAAGGAAGGTAACAAATTAAACGTGCCCAGTGAAACTGTAAAAAAGCACAGCGATAGCAGAAATAACTTTACTTTTTTCAGTCTCAATTTAGTCCTTTTCATTCTTTCTCCTAAGTTTCCTATTGTGACATAGCGAGGCAGAGCCTCTGGATCTGCGTTCCCCGGCTCTGCCCAAGGCGTGACAACTTAACGTTAAACCTACCGTCTCTCTTGTTTGTCGCGAACTGCAAGATCCCCCCTAACCCCCCTTATTAAGGGGGGGACAAGAGTGTTCTCAAAGTCCCCCTTCTTAAGGGGGATTTAGGGGGATCTAGATTCGACTAAAAGCGACATTTATTATGGGTTTTAGTCTTAAGTTGTCAGGAAGGGGCAGAGCCTGAAAACGAGTTTTTCTTCCTTCTTCCTTCTTCTTACAGAGGCAAAAGCTTACCAATCGTGCGATTTTCCGGGCGGAAAGTTGCCTGAGCGACACGCTGAATGTCAGCGGGAGTAACAGCCGCGATCGCATCCAATTCCTTAAACAAATTTCGCCACGAACCGGTGTTTACTTGATAGTCCACCAGCGAAAATGCCATGCCCATATTAGAATTGAGCGATCGCAACAAATCGGCTCTCGCCTGAGTTTTCACGCGCTCCAATTCCAAAGCAGAAACCGGCTCTGTTTTCAGGCGCTCGATTTCCTTCCTCAAAGCGGAGGCTACTTCATCAACCGTGCGGCCCGGAGCAGTTTGAGCGTAAAATAACATCAAATTCGGATACTTTTCCCCAGGATAACCACTGAAACCTTGAGCAGCCAGCGCCAATTGCTGTTGTTCTACCAAAGATTTATAGAGCCGAGAAGTGCGGCCATCGCTGAGCAAAGAACCAATCATTTCATAAACCGCATTGTCGGGATGATTCATCGCCGGTTTGTGGTATCCTTCCAAATACCAAGGTTGAGTTTTTAATTGCAGCGTCACTTCCTTAGTTTGCGTTTGGGGAGGTTCGACAATCTGCAATTCTGGAGGCTCTGGTGAAGCCTTGTAACGGCCGAAATAAATTTGAGCGAGTCGCTTCACCTCCGAAGCTTTCACGTCTCCTACCACTGCCACAGTCAGCTTGCTGGGGACATAGTGAGTATCGAAAAACTTCTGCACGTCGCTGCGGGTGAGGTTTTTAATGTCTTCAGTGTAGCCAATTACGGGGCGACGGTAGGGATGAACAGAGAAAGCTTTGTTGGCAAAAGCTTCAACCATTTGTCCGATCGGAGAATTCTCGGTTCGCAGCCTGCGCTCTTCTAAAATTACCTGTTTTTCTTTGTAAAATTCCCGAAATACTGGTTCTAGAAATCGCTCTGATTCCAGCGACATCCACATTTCTAACTTATTAGCTGGCAGGCTGTAAAAATACATTGTGGCGTCGGTGGAAGTAGCGGCATTTAGTCCGACTCCGCCTGCTTGTTCCACTATTTTGCCCAGTTCATTGCGCTTGACAAATTGCGAAGCTTCGGCTTCAACTTTGTCAAATTCTGCTTTTAATTGGGCGACTTCTTCAGTTTTGCCGCTGGCCTTGGCTGCTTGCATTTGCTCGAAGAGTTGGTCTTGTTTTTCTAGCAGCGGCTTTTCGGCTTGGTAGTCGGTAGTGCCGATTTTTGGCGTGCCTTTGAAGGCTAAATGTTCGAGATAGTGAGCGACTCCGGTTTGGCCGTCGGGTTCGTTTGCCCCGCCGACATCGGCGTGAATCAGAAACGATGCTACGGGCGCTCTGGGCCTTTCGAGTACGATGAATTTCATGCCGTTGTCGAGCTTAAATTCGCTGACTTGGCTGATTACTCGATCGAGCGACGGTTGAACAGAGACTGCTTGGGAGCCGCTAGCGGGGTTGGGGCGGGCGAGGGCGATTTCGGGGGAAAGTCCCCACCACAGCAGTACAGCGGCTAGCAGGGAGGCGATGAATCGAGTTTGGCTCACGGGCGATTCCCTACGGGATAGCTTCGCTTCACGGGGTTTTTGGAACTGCGGGGTCATTCGATTTTAGATTTTAGATTTTAGATTTTGGATTGTCAAACAAACAATGTTTGTGCTCGGTGGCCAGAGATTCTTTTCTCAGGATAAAGATTTTTTGAGGCATAAGCGATCTGTTGCGCCGCAGATGTTAGGCTGATACAGCAAATCTCAAAAAGGGTCATTCGATTTTAGATTTTAGATTTTGGATTTTGGATTGTCAAACAAAAAAATGTTTGCCCTCAATGCCAGAGATTCTTTTTAAAACTTAACATCAATTAGTCCCTCAGTCCAGCTCCCGTAGTTCCAAGTAGCAAATTACCCATTGCAAAGCCATGCGAATTTTTAATCAGTCTCCTCCTTCTGAAACAGAAACCAAGAAGCGGATTTTACAAGCCGCTCAGCGGTTGTTTGCCCGCAGCGGATACGACGGGACGACAACTCGCGATTTAGCAGCAGCGGCGGGGGTGGCCGAGGGTACGCTTTTTCGGCATTTTGATAATAAAAAAGCGATTTTGATTGAGGTGGCGACGGAAGGATGGGTGGAGTTGCTGACGGATTTGCTGACAGAATTAAGCGAGATGGGCAGTTACAAAGCAGTGGCTCAGGTGATGCGGCGACGGATGCTGAATATCCGCGAGAATAGCGACATGATGCGGGTGTGTTTTTTGGAGGCACAATTTCACCCGGATTTGCGCGACAGAATTCAGTTGGAAGTCATCGGAAAAATGAGCGATGTGGCTGAGGCTTTTTTTGAAACCGCGATGGAAAAAGGAGTTTATCGGAAGATGAATCCGAAGATTGTCGCTCAGGTATTTTTGGGAATGTTTGCAGTCGCGGGTTTCAGTCAAAATACGATTATGGAGCCGAATGCTTCGCCCCAGGAAATGCAGGAAATGGCCGAAGGACTCGCAGATATTTTTCTGAATGGGGTTTTGCAGAAAGATGAATAATTAGTCATTAGTTATTAGTTATTGGTTATTTATTGGTTATTGGTTATAACCGACATCTTGCAGCAATATCAATAAGAGGATTTTTCGTGGGGTCTGGCGGGTTTATAGAACCTATTTGCAAGCTTTAAGGCTGTTGGCGAACCCGCCCCTACGGCTAATTGAGAATGGTGCAATATCTCAGTTATAACCAATAACCCCTCACCCATCCCCAATCCCCAATTACTCTATAAATTCGTACATTTGCTGTACCCACTTCTCCCGATTATTCTGCCATTCATCCGTCACTACTTCCCAAGTTGTATTGCTTTCAAGTTCCAGCAAGAGACTTGATACTTCTTCCAGCGTCGATGCTATATGACATTCTTCTACCCAACTTTCACGGATCATTTTCCAGAGACTTTGTACTGCTTCTCGCTGATAATTTGATTCTAATTCAACTAGCAATTTGGCTAGGTGTTTTTCGTCAATTGCTGCTGACACCTCGCTCATCCAACAGTCGCGACGTTCTTTCCATTCTTCCGTCACTGCATCCCCGTTTAGGTGGGCTTGAAACTCTAACAGTAATTGGTTTAGTTCTACCATATTAAATTTTGTCTTGTTTGCAGTTGGTGCTATTTTTGTACAAATTTTATTGATTTAGACTCTTGGTTTTTTATAGTGAGCGATGTGGCTGAGGCTTTTTGGGAAACGGCTCAGGTATTTTTGAGAATGTTTGCAGTGGCGCCCTTCAGTCAAAATACGATTATGAAGCCGAATGCTTCTCGGCAGCAAATGCAAAAAATGGCTGAAGGACTCGCTGATATTTTTCTAAATGGGGTTTTGCAGAAAGATGAAGAATTAGTGATTAGTCATTAGGAAATGTTAGAGTCTGAAAACGCATATCTACAGGCTCTAAATCCTCGAAACTACTCCTTAAACTTGTGCATTTGCTGTACCCATTTCTCGCGATTCTGCTGCCATTCATCGGTAACCGCTTCCCAATTGGTATTGGTTTCAAGTTCCAGCAATAAACTTGATACTTCTTGAACAATCGATGCTGCCAGACATTCTTCTACCCAACGGTCTCGACGCTGTTGCCACTGAATATCCACCGATTCCCACTGCAAGTTAGATTCCAATTCAACTAGCAATTCTGCTAGATATGTCAGGTTAACTGATGCTGCCACATCGCTAACCCAACTTTCCCGGCGGTCTATCCATTCTTTTGTCACTCCTTCCCATTTGAGGTTGCTTTCAAACTCTAACAGTAACTGATTTAGTTCTACCATCTTAAATCTTGGGTTTTTTGTAGTTTGTGCTACAATTATACCAAAATTTTCACTAAACAGAGTGTTAAGTTTTTTTTAAGATTGCGGTCGCAGTGAAACTACAGAATAGATAACTGAATAATGAACGATGAATTTACTTTAGATATGCTAGAGATTCCCAGCGGTTGGAGGCGGGGCGAAGGTGACTGGACTGGAGTGGCGGCGGCTCTTGCTAGAGGGGAAACTGTCGAAGTAATTCAAGAAGTGGGTTCTACGTTGTGGCAAAACAGTCTGCCAGAAAAACATTCTTTGTATTGGGATGGGGAAAATCTATCAACTATCAAAGCCCGAATTTGGATTAGTTTCACCCAGAGAAGATTTTCGCCGGAATCTGTTTTGCCAAAGGTTCAGTGGCATCCGAGAGTGTTGTGGGTAGGGATAGGTTGTGAAGGCGGAACAGGGCGAGAATTAATCGAAACTGCGATTAAACAAGTATGCCGTGCTTATCATTTAGCCGAAAGTGCGATCGCAGGTATTGCTACAATAGATACTAAAGCAGGTGAAGTCGGCTTGCTGGAGCTTTGTCAAGCGCGAAATTGGCCGTTAAAAACCTTTGGGGCTGACATTTTAAGTTCCGTAGAAGTCCCCAATCCTTCAAATATTGTAGTCAAAGAAGTCGGCACGCCCAGCGTAGCAGAAGCTGCGGCACTTTGTGCGATCGAACTAATATCTTGTACCATTCTCAAGAACAGGCAAGATGCCTGTTCCACAATTCTCAACAACAGGCAAGATGCCTGTTCCACAAAGACTGAATCTGCTTGTGGGGAGGGCATCTTGCCCGCCCGTACCATTCTCAACAACAGGCAAGATGCCTGTTCCACAATTCTCAACAACAGGCAAGATGCCTGTTCCACAAACAGTGAATCTGCTTGTGGGGTGGGCATCTTGCCCGCCCAGCAAAGGCTTTTAGTCCCTAAACAAATATTTCGCAGCAAAAATCCCCCCCTTTCACAAGGAGGGGTTAGGGCGGGTTCTGCGGTAACAGTAGCCGTTGCAGTTTGCCCGATCGAATATCTGGAGTATCTGGGATAATGTACTACTGAGACAAAGTATTGGCATTCACAAATCGACCAATCAACCCAGAAACGAATGACAACACAATGGAACCCACCAAAGCCGGCCAAAAACCGTTAACCACAAAGCCGATACTGAACACACTCGCTAACCAGGAAGCCAGGGAAAGCGAAATTGCATTGACAACGAATAAAAACAAACCTAAAGTAATAATGGTCAAAGGAAGCGTCATCAATGTAAGAATCGGTCTGACAACCGCGTTCACCAATCCGATAACAACAGCAGCCAGCATCGCCGCCGGAAAGCTAACCACCGCCATACCTGGTACAATGTTAGCGGTAATGATCAGCGAAACCGCTGCTACTATCCAAGTTAAGAAAAAACTTAGCATATCTTTTTGTCCATCTCCATCACTATTTATTAAGATTGTAACTGTTTAGTCGATCGACCAAAGTTCGGGATACACTACGAAATACCCACCTTGCGAGAATATCAGAATTATGAAACTCCGGCAACTAGCAGCATTCCTATTCGCGCTAACTATCTTCATCCTGCCGCGGCCAGCCCAAGCTCAATCTAAATATTACGCTCCGCCCTTGTCCTTTAGCAACGCCGAACTGACAAGACGCGATTTTTCTGGTCAAATGCTGCGGGCCGCTGAGTTTTCTAACGCTAATATGGACTTGACTAATTTTTCTAATGCCGATTTGCGGGGAGCAATTATGAGCGCTTCGGTGATGACTGAGGCGAATTTGCACGGAGCAAATTTAACTAATGCAATGATTGATCAAGTTAAATTTACTAAGGCCGATTTAAGCGATGCAATATTAGCAGAAACAATTTTGCTGCGTTCTACTTTTGAGGGAGCTGATATTACCGGCGCTGACTTTACTGATGCAATTATGGACGGATCACAAGTTAAAGAATTGTGCACAAAGGCCACCGGGATTAATTCCCAAACTGGGATTTCTACTCGCGATTCTTTGGGATGCCGCTGATATCATCTCCGGTCAATTACTGATGATTGTTTGTTGGGTGGGGGCGGGTTTTTGAAATTGTTTGTTTGGGGCGATTATGGTTGGTGGAACCCACCCCTACGAAACCCTATTTGGTAGGGGCGGGTTCCACCAAAAATATCTAAGGATTACCAACAATTTAGATAAACCCGCCCCCACACCACGAATAATTCAC
>NZ_JAUBOQ010000009.1:797-79674 GCF_036700325.1 Microcoleus sp. Z1_B2 | reverse complement strand
GGGGCGGGTTCCACCAAAAATATCTAAGGATTACCAACAATTTAGATAAACCCGCCCCCACACCACGAATAATTCACTTTGCTTTTTTCTGAGCAGCCGCATAATGCTCACTCATTAACTGATTAACTTCTGGATTGTAAATCCGCAGATAATTCCAGTAATTCTCAAACACCGATTTTACGTATCCTTTGGTTTCAGGAAACGGAATCTTTTCCGCAAAAGCATCCGGGTCACTAAAATTAAACCTCTTCAACCAATCTGATACTGCAGTTGGCCCGGCATTATAACTCGCCACAGCTAACATCGAGTTATTCTTGTACTCGTCGTGAGTGTGATCCAAATACCATGTACCGAGTTTAACGTTGTCGTCCACATTCTCCAATGAATACTTTTTGAGGCTAATTTGTCCAGCAACCCAAGCTGCTGTTTCCGGCATTACTTGCATTAAACCTGTGGCGCCAACTGATGATTTAATAGCGG
The DNA here is from genome assembly GCF_036700325.1 of Microcoleus sp. Z1_B2. NCBI lineage: Bacteria > Bacillati > Cyanobacteriota > Cyanophyceae > Oscillatoriales > Microcoleaceae > Microcoleus > Microcoleus sp. Z1_B2. The sequence continues at coordinate 79,194 of NZ_JAUBOQ010000009.1, read as the reverse complement.
GCATAAATCGCGATTCTTGCCGGATCAATGCTGTTACTAATACTGGATTTATTTTGCGATCTTGCGACCATTTGACAATGGTTTCTAAGTAAGGAAAAGGATAAAGTGCTTGCCAATAAATCGGTTGCTGTCTGAGTTCGAGGTATTGGGTTCTATCATCTGGTTTATCGCGCTGCCGCAAACTCCCAACCATCCACAAACCGTCTAAATTGTCTCCGACTGCAACTCGCATTAAACCGTCGGTAAACTGTTCGGCAATACTGGGTTCTACGCGGTCGATAAATTCTATTTGCCACAGCGTCCAAGCATCTCTATCTTGACCTAATTGATAGAGTTCTTTCAAGGCAGGAGAACCTGCCATTGGTTCGGGGCGCTGAGGCGGCCGCACTACATTGGGAGACAAATCTCGGACTGTGGTAAAGTCGCCGACGGGCCAGCCGAGAAGTACAGCCGATCGCCACGCAAAATATGATTCTGGATAGCGTAATATAGTGTACTCAAATGCAGTCTTGGCGTCTTGTTGCCGACCGAGTTGCTGTGCCCATTTCCCGACCCAAAATGCTGCTTCTGGAGCTTGTTCGCTGTCGGGATTATGGGTGGTTAATTCTCTGGCCCACTGCCAAGCTGATTTTAAATCTCCGCCTTTGGCAAACTGTTGGGCGATCGTCCACCGCAATTCGCCTGCTTTATCAGAATTATTGTATTTTGTCAAGAGCAACTTCCGGGTATCTGAGGCGGATTGACCACTGCGTGCTTTGTCGAGAAGTTGGGATTTATCTAACAAAGCTTCGGGGGCATGATTGGGGAATTTGCTAATAACTCGATCGAGCAAAACGATCGCTTCTTTCGGTTCGCTCAGCCGCGATAGCCGAATTAAACCCAAACCAGTATCTTCGGCATCGGGAAAATCGCGCACTAATTCTTGATAGGCAATTCTCGATTCCGGGATTTTTCCGTCGAGCCACAAACCGCGAGCTTTGCGGTAAAGATTTTTGGCGTTGCGGGGAGCTTTCCCGTAAGCAATAGCTCCTTTGCCATAATCTTGTTTTTCCCAATAGCCAAAGGCAATTTCTTCCCAATCTTCCGGTTTCAAACCTGCGCTGTTTCGCTGCACCAGTTGTTCCACAATTGTCCCGTAATCTTTGACATAATGACCGTGTTTTGCTACTAGCAGCATTAACTGGGGCTGATTGGGATTTTCTTTTAACTTGCCGAGAGCAATTTCTACGCTGCGGGGATGAGCGGGAAATTCAGTAATTGCCTGTTGCCAATATTCCGGTTTTGACTTGCCTAAAACATATAAAGCTTCCGCTGCTACCGGGTCCCTCGGATAGTTTTTGAGCAGTTCCTCCCAAGCTTTTTTAGTTTTGCCTTTGTCGCCGCTCAATTGGTAAGCTCGGGCCCTTTTTAGGGCAATGTGAGAGGCTAAAACCGGATATTCTTGCTCTAATTTGTCCAATAATTTTAATGCTTTGGCGGCATTTCCTTGCTGGATTAAATCGCTGGCCAGCAGGTAGCGGGCGCGGCTTTGAGGGGAGATTTGCTGCTGCGGGTTCGTACTTGCAGGAGGCTGACTGGCTGCAATTTCAACTAATTTCGCCGATCGCTCGCTCGGTGACAGCGATACCAGCATCTTGACTTGCGATTCGGAATTCGCTGCATTCTGGGGCTGCTCGGCCTTCTGGGATGAGCCCAAACCCATCAATTTCATCGCAGCAACCAAAGAGCCGATCGCAATAACGCAAACTGAAACGCTGATTAAAACAGAAAATCGGGCCCGGCGTCGTTTTAGCATGGGAAAATTTAAGAGAATAAGATATAGAGAACCGATCGTTTGTCAAGAGCCATCAGAGGCAGGATGGGTGTTCTACGCCATCACAGGCAGGATGCCTGTTCAACGAGAAATAAATGTTAATAGTGGGGCAAAAACGGACAGCCGACCCCCAAACAGATGATTGAGATTGGTGGAAGATCCGATCGCAGGCGGACTTGGCTGATATAGTAGCAGAATTTATTTTGATGTGGAGCCGAAAATTTGTGCGATCGATCTATTTCCCCGCACCAACGAAAAACCACAAACCACCCACTGCAAAGTACAATCAAAAATCTAAAATCTAAAGTGTAAATCAAAACATGGAATTTCTAGTCACCGATACGCCCCGCTCTGTTTGGACAGGAGACGCCCTGGCAATTGGTCTATTTGAGGACGGCTTGGAATTCACCGGCGAGCTGGCACAATTAGATGAAAAGCTTGCAGGCACTTTGAAAGAGCTGCTACTGGAAGTAGATTTTAAGGGCAAAGTGGGCACGAGCGCCATCACCCGCGTCGGCGGCAATAATCCCATTCGCAAAATTGCGATCGTCGGTTTGGGCAAAACAGAGGACTTAAAATTAGACACCGTGCGGCAAGCTGCAGGCGTTTGCGCCAAGTTAGCCAAAAAAGAGAAATGCAAAACCCTCGGAATTAGCTTTCCGGTGTGGAAAAACGCGCCGGATTCTACAGCAAGCGCCATCGCCGAAGGTGTAGAACTCTCCTTGAATCAAGACAACCGTTTCAAATCGGAACAGGAAGACAAAAGCCCGCAACTCGAACAAATTCATTTGCTCGGTTTTGCCGGTACCGAAAGTGCGATCGTCCGCGCCCGCCAAATCACTGCCGGAGTCATTTTAGCACGGGAATTAGTCGCAGCGCCTGCAAATTTTGTCACCCCGATTACCATGGCAGAAACCGCTCAAAGTCTAGCTACCGAATGCGGTTTAGAATTAGAAATATTGGAGCGAGAAGACTGCGAAAAACTTGGAATGGGAGCCTTTCTCGGCGTTGCCCTAGCATCTGATTTACCGCCTAAATTCATCCATTTAACTTACAAACCCGAAGGCACACCGCGCCGCAAAATAGCAATTGTCGGCAAAGGATTGACCTTTGATTCTGGCGGTTTGAACATCAAAGGTGCGGGCAGCGGCATTGAAATGATGAAAGTAGATATGGGCGGCGCTGCGGCTACTTTGGGAGCGGCAAAGGCGATCGGTCACATCAAACCCGATGTGGAAGTTCACTTTATCAGCGCCGTCACAGAAAACATGATCAGCGGCCGCGCCATGCGCCCTGGAGACATTCTTACAGCTTCCAACGGCAAAACAATTGAAGTCAACAATACCGACGCTGAAGGTCGTTTAACCCTGGCTGATGCTTTGGTATTTGCTGATAAATTGGGAGTTGACGCAATAGTAGATTTAGCAACTCTAACCGGGGCCTGCGTAATTGCTTTAGGCGACGATATCGCGGGTTTGTGGAGTCCTCAAGATAGCGTCGCTGCCGAAATAGTCGCCGCCTCAGAATTGGCCGGCGAAAAATTTTGGCGGATGCCGATGGAAGAGAAGTATTTTGAGGGGTTGAAAGCATTGCACGCCGACATGAAAAATACTGGCCCGCGTCCCGGCGGTTCGATTACGGCGGCGCTATTTTTGAAGCAGTTTGTAAAGGATACTGCATGGGCGCATTTAGATATTGCCGGCCCGGTTTGGACTGACAAAGAAAATGGCTATAATGGCCCTGGGGCTACTGGTTTTGGTGTTCGGACTTTGGTGCATTGGGCGCTGGGCGGTGCTTAATTGTGGATTTCCAGCGGAAAAATTGAGATTTTCTTTGCCTTAAAAGTCTGTTAGTCCATCTGTGAGCCAGGGGTTTTTAACCCCTGGCTCACTGCTTAAGTAATCTCAAAGAAAATTTAATAGCGATCGTTAACTATTTAAATGTTTCTGAAGCAATCAGTAGGCAAACCTATGTATTCCGTCACAGGGAGCAATGCTTACGTTGCGAGCCGTGACGCTCGGCATGGCTCATGCTTGGGAAAAACTTCGTTCCCAGGGCCCCACCTCGACAGTTTTGACATTTCCTGAAAAAATAGCTGTTTCATAAAAAATGAAAAAAGTATATAATTATGTAAATATTTCACTAGCCGAAATCAAATAATTAGATTTGATCCGATTTGCATTGGTACAGATAATTTTTTTCTTGAACTTTATGCAAGAACAATTAACAATTTTTTTTTCCACACTTGCTGTATCTTCTAGACTCGCCTGCAACCTGGTGCCGGAGTTGCGATTGTACGCTGTTTTTGACTCGCTGACGGCACTGGCTTATTGCTCGATCGCCCTATCGTTAGTTTATTTTACCCGCCAAGGTTCTCAGCGCAAGATTTTCCGGCTGTTTGCCATTGTTTTTTTTGCCTGGAGCGCCGCTAAATTGACGGAAGTTTGGACGCTTTGGCATTCCATATATTGGCTGTTGATAACTCTCAAAGCAGCAAGTGCTTTGATTTCTTTGCTTTTAGCCGCAACTGCCCTCGCCCTCATGCCGAAAGCACTTGCCGAGTCTGGTTTCAATCAAAAAGAAAAATTTCAACAAATGTCTTTAAAAAAAGTAGAACAAAATCAGCCCGAATATGATATCGAGAAAGGAGAATTGGCAAAACAATTGCTCGATATTTACCCTTTAGATACTATTGTCGATCGCACTTTAGCTCTCAATTCGCTTAACGAACAGTTAGAAAAAGAAATTGCCGATCGCCAGCGGGTTGAGGAAAAGTTGCAACTGACTCAATTTGCGATCGACCGATCGGCAGATGCGATATTCTGGATCGGGCCCGACGGTAAATTTTTGTACGTCAACGACGCTGCTTGCACTTCATTAGGATATTCTGCCGCAGAATTGCTCTCGATGACCGTGCACGACATCAATCCAGATTTTCCCCAAACTGCTTGGAGTTTGCACTGGAAAGTCTTAAAACGCTGCGGTTCGGTTAATATTGAAGTTCACCACCTCACTAAGTACGGTCGCATTTTTCCCGTAGAAATTACCATCAACCATTTGGAATTTAACGGCAAAGAATATCAGTGTGCGTTTGCTCGTGACATTAGCGAACGCAAGCGGATTGAGGCAGCTTTGCGAGAAAGGGAAGAAGAATTTAGGTCATTAGTTTCTAGCATTCCCGGTGCGGTTTACCGCTGCAGTGCTGCGGGGCGATCGAGCGTAACTTTTATCAGCAGTGGCATCGAAGCTATTTCCGGCTATCCGGCAGCTAACTTTATGCAAAAACCGGTGCAGGCTTTTCCGAGTATAGTTCATGCCGATGACGTGGAGCAAATCGAGACAATTATCGATCGGGCTATTAAGACAAAACAACCTTACATCATCGAATATCGCCTAATTCACTGCGACGGAAATGTGCGGTGGGTTGCAGAGAAAGGTCAAGCCCTTTTCAACGCAGACGGTAAAGTTTTATCCCTCAACGGCGCCATTTTTGACATCACAGAGCGCAAAGCAGCGGAGGATGCTTTGCGCCTCTCCGAGGCGATCGCCAACAACAGAGCCCAGCAGCTAGAAATCGCTCTCAAAGAACTCCGAGAAACTCAAGCTCATCTAATTCATACCGAAAAAATGTCAAGTCTCGGTCAAATGGTAGCTGGAGTAGCTCACGAAATTAATAACCCTGTCAGTTTTATCTACGGCAATATTTCCTACGCCAGCCAATATATCAGAGACTTGTTGCAGCTTGTAGAACTTTACCAAAAACACTATCCTCAGCCGCTGGTAGAAGTTCAAGAATGTATTGACAATATCGATTTAGAATTTCTGAGAGAAGATTTACTGAAAATATTATCTTCGATGAAAATGGGAGCCGATCGCATTCGCGAAATAGTTCTGAGCTTGCGAAATTTCTCGCGTTTAGACGACTCGGTAAAAAAGCCTACCAACGTTCATGAAGGCATAGACAATACGCTGCTAATTTTACACAACAAACTGCGCGCCAGAGGCGACTATCCAGAAATTAAAGTAATCAAAGATTACGGTAAACTCCCCTTAATAGAATGTTATGCAGGTCAGCTAAATCAGGTATTTATGAACCTGCTGAGCAACAGTATTGACGCATTGGAAGATGCTTGCAACCAAAAAAGGCGAGCGGCAGCCGGCGGCGACGATTGGGAACCAACTATTAGCATTCGCACAGAAGCCCTGAACGAAAATAGTATTTGTATTCGCATTTCCGATAATGCGATCGGCATGACAGAAGACGTGCGTAGCCGATTATTTGACCCGTTTTTCACGACAAAACCGATGGGAAAAGGCACTGGTTTAGGGTTAGCCATCAGTTACCGAATTGTCGCGGAAAAACACGCCGGATCCTTAAGCTGCCGTTCCACCGTAGGAGAAGGTACGGAATTTGCGATCGAGATTCCTTTATGAATTAGCCCGACGGAAGTATCAAGACTTTGGCAGAAGTTATCCCTCACTATAAATTGTAAAGTCGGGTGTAAAAAACTTTCAATTTTCAATAAAAATCCCAAAATTGGCTATAAATTACCCAGGTAATGTTCAACATGGCAGTGAAATTATAAATTCTGTACCGCGATCTAAAGTTGAGTTGACTTCTAGCATACTAAAGTGTTTCTCAACTACAATCAGCCGTGCGCCAATCCTAATCCCGTTCCTTTCCCTACCGCTTTCGTCGTCAATAAATGATCGAATATTTTTTGTTTGACCTCCCAACGGGTGTAGGAGTAAGGATCGCGAATTAAATAACTTACAATTTTAATTGTTATTGTGGGATGGGCTCTTATAGCCCGTCATGAGTGGACGGGCTATAAGAGCCCCTCCCACTTTCAATAGTGGAAGTTATTTAATTCTCATTCCTAAGAACCTTCTTTAGGTTCTAATATACCTGATAGGAATCTCGATCGCTAACTCTGTACCATCTCCAACTCTCGAATTACAGGTTAATTTTCCCCCATGTTTTTTGACAATACCATAGCTAACAGATAAACCCAAACCAGTACCGCTACCCACTGGTTTAGTTGTAAAAAATGGATCGAATATTCGGGATTGAATATTCGCCGGAATACCGGCACCATTATCAGTTATTTTAATTGTAACCCTGTCTTTTTCTATAACTTCAGTCTGAATCGTGATGGCAGGACTTTTGTCTGTTGTATCAATTGATTGAAGAGCATCAATAGCGTTACTGATAATACTCAGAAATACTTGATTTATCTCACTAGCATAACAAATGACCTTGGGCAGATTTCCATACTCTTTAATAACTTGTATTTCTGATTTGCCATCGCTCAGTCTTAAGCGAGTTTGTAAAATTAGCAAAGTGCTTTCAATTCCGGTATGTAAATCTACTGCTTTCATGTCGGCTTCATCTAAGCGGGAAAAGTTACGCAAACTCAGGATAATTTGGCTAATGCGATCGCTCCCTGCTTTCATAGATTGCAGAATTTTAATTGAATCTTCCCAGATAAATTCTAAATCCATTTCTTCTATTTTCGCTTTAATTACTTTACTGGCTTCAGGATACTCTTGTTGATAAATATTAAGTAAAATAAGCAAATCTTTGACATAATCCTCTATATGTCCAACATTACTACGAATAAATGTTACTGGATTGTTGATTTCGTGAGCAATCCCAGCTACCAGTTGACCCAGAGATGACATTTTTTCGCTCTGAATTAATTGTGCTTGCGTTTGTTGTAAGTTTTTAAAGGCTTGCTCTAAATCAAAAGCTTTTTGCCTTAAATCTTCCGTTTTTTGCGCTACTTCTGCTTCTAAGCTTTGGGAATATTTCTCTATTTGTTTATATAAACGAGCATTATCAATAGAATTCGCCGCTTGAGCTGAGAGCATCTGGAGAATTTCTACTCGCTCATTAGTAAATGCTCCCACTGTTAAGTTATTTTCTAAGTACACAATACCGACGAGTTTTCCTTGCCGAATAATTGGAGTACATAAAACTGATTGAGGTTGATGAGCGATAATATAGCGATCGCCTGCAAATTGGTCGGCTGTACTTAAGTTGTCAAAAACAGCCGTCGCTTGAGTTCGTGCCACCGCATAAATCAAACTATGAGGAATTTCCTGATATTGTTCCAGAGGAATTTCTAATATTTTTGTCTGCTTTTCAACGGCTTGAGCGACGACTAACCATTGGCAGTCTTGGAGAAGAACTAAACAACCGATTTGTGCTCCCCCATTCGCGAGCGTAATCTGCATCAAAGTGGCTAATAGTTTCTCTAATTCAATTTCTTGTGAAATGGCTTGTGCGGCCCTCATTACTGCTGGAAAATCTAACCATAAATTCTCGCTACTACTGACGCTAGTTAGGCTTCCCATCCTGGTCTGGTTGATAGTTTTTCCAGAGGGGATGACAAATTTAGTAGGTTGAAGAATAGCTTTCAGTAGTTGTGGATAGTGTTGTTCTAAATAAGCGACTTTAGCCTTTGCACCCCAACGAGAATAACAGTAATACGCCTCAATCATGTAAGATTGTGAAACTTTTTCTTTCCCCCAATCTAAGTAGAATTTTGCAGCTAGTTCGTTGCCTAAAGCTTCTTCTTGGATATAACCATTTTCTTTGGCTCCTGAAATGGCGCGATCGTACCAATCTCCAGCTTCGTAATTCTTGCCTAAAACTCGGCATTTTTCTGCTTCTACTAAGTTAACTTTATGTTGGTGATTCATCGGGGCAGGGTTTGCCCATTGAGCCAGAGTGGTTTGATGGGTTTCTGCCAAAGCGAGAGTGTTCCCTTGCTCAATTTCTGACTGCCTAGAGCAGAGTGCCAAGTAGGTTAACCCTGCATAGAAATGGAAAACCGGAGTATGAATCATTGCTGCCGCTACCTTCAAATAAAGGCTTGCTTGGGCAATGTAGTCTAGGGCGTTGGTGTAATTGCCAAAGAGATAGGCAAGCATTAGTTTGTAGTTATAGGCAAGAGCGAGTGCAGTAAGCTCACTATTCTGATTGTGCTGAGGAAACATCACCTTTTCATCATAAGCCTCACCGATTAACAAATCCGGTTGCTTGACAATTTCGCTCAAGTTATGCACCGCCTGTTGTGCCAGCTTCAGGTAAACCATAGGAGAATATTGCTTCACAGTCGCTAAGACAACACAGTAATTTTCTATTTCTGCGTGCCAATCATCAAGCTCTACTCCCGAAAAAAAATTATTATATAAATAACTACTGACGCAGTAACCAGCATTCAGAAAATCACCTGTTTCCATTCCGACTAAATAGCCTTCTTTCGCAGTTGGGATTCCTGCCCTCAGTGGTTCTTGACGATGCTGAATAAAACAGCCAAACCAAAGTAAAGTGATACATTTAAATTCTGGCCAATTCAACTGATTGAGTAAGCTCAGTGCTACTCGCCCAAAGCGATAACCTTTCTCTACTTCTGATAAAAAACCAGACAGCACAATGCCATAACCCACATACCCGATTGTTGATGCTGGTGTATTTCCAAATTCAAGTGATAGACTGACCATTGTGGCACAAAGCAGAGGCTGCAAGGCAGGATTTCCCATAAAAATAGCCGGAAACAAGATGCCTAACAATTGCATCGCCGCGATTGTCCGAGGATCGCTCATCACGGGAAGGTTAACCAGTTCCTCAATCTGTTTGCCCTCCAGTTGGTTGGCAAGGTTTTGTAATGCAATGCGTGTCAAGGCTTCGTCAGTTTCATAGGGGAGTTCAATCCCCAATTGTGCTAGGGCATTAGTGCCGATCGCGATCGCTTCTAACATCTGACTCTGAGTTGTCAGTGCGTTGATTTGAATCTCAAATATCTTGACTTTATCTAGTATTGTTTTGGCCGATCGCAAAACCTGAGCTGCCATTTCTTCCATGCCATTAAAATCGGCATTTAAGTAGGCATTCTCAGCCGCAGCCACATAAAGATTCAGGGTTAATTCATACTGAGTTTCCCAACAGTTTTCAGTGAGTAACTCCAGCCCTGTTTTCACAAAACTTCTGGCGCTTGTATAGGCTGTAGAATTTCTGGCTTTCTGTCCGGCTGCTAAGTTCAATCTGGCTAAGGCTTCCCGTTCCTCAGCTTGAGTCATGAACTCAATTCCTAAATTCAAATGCCCGACAATATCAAACAGCTTTTCCTCTTTTTCTATTTCTGATAAGTTTTGTTGGAGTAGTTTCCCAATATGGTAATGAGTCTGCTGTTTTTGCTCGTCAGGAATCAATGAATAAGCCGCTTGTTGGACGCGATCGTGTAAAAATCGATAAGTCGGATTGGCGGAATCATTGAAAACTTCTTCACTATCAGATTGGGTATAGAACTTATAAATTTCGGTAGTAGGAATTACCAAACCTTCTTGCAAGGCTTTCCATAAAGCTGTGGCGCTACTGTCGGCAGATTTCTCACTGACAATTGCTAAGGTATTCAAATCAAACTGCGCCCCAATACAAGCCGCTAGTTTGAGACTATCCTGAGTTTCTCGGGGCAATTTCTGTAATTGCAATGCCATGAATTCAACCACATTATCCGTAATTGCTAAGGCCTTCACTTGGGCAATATCGCATTGCCAATATTGCTTTTTGCAATCAAAGCTAATTAACTTGTCATCATGTAATGCTTTGATAAACTGAGTCGCAAAAAAAGGATTACCTTGAGTTTTTTGAAACACTAATTTTGTCAAAGGAGCGGCTAGGGATAATTCACAATTCAGTGTATTTGCCACTAACTGATTCATATCAGGTTCCCTTAACGGTGGCAAAGTAATTGTATTCACCGTTGCCCCAGTTTTAACAATTTCATCCACTGTTAAAATAAATGGATGTACGGGGGAGACTTCATTATCTCGATAAGCACCTAATATTAATAGATACCCAGCCTCTTGCATCAATAAGTTCAGCAAGTTAAGTGATGCGGAATCTGCCCATTGCAAGTCATCTAAAAACATGACTAATGGATGTTCTTTACTGGTAAATACTTGCACAAATTTGGGCAATAGGAGATTAAACCGATTTTGGGCTGCAGTTCCCGATAATTCAAGGGCGGCTGGCTGTTTACCGATAATATTTTCTAACTCAGGAATTACGTCAATTAAGACTTGTCCATTGTCTCCTAATGCAGTTAATATCTGGCTTTTCCATGTTTCTAATTGCCAATCTGATTCGGATAGCAATTGCCCAATTAAATCGCGGAATGCTTGCACAAAGGCGCTGAAGGGAATGTTGCGATGAAATTGATCGTATTTTCCTTTGATAAAATAACCCCGTTCCCGCACAATGGGTTTATGAACTTCGTTGACAACGGCAGTTTTGCCAATTCCTGAAAAACCCGCAACGAGCATTATTTCTGTTGCACCTTTGCTGACTCTTTCAAAGGCTTGTATGAGCGTTTTTACTTCGGTTTCTCGTCCATAGATTTTGTCGGGAATCAGGAAGCGATCGCAGACATCCCGCATTCCTAACTCAAAAGTTTCAATCTTTCCAGTTTCTTGGCACTGCTGCAAACATCGTTCTAAGTCATGTTTCAACCCCAAGGCACTTTGATAGCGTTTTTCGGCATTTTTTGCCATCAGCTTCATGACAATATCCGAAACCACCTGCGGGATTTCTTTGCTGTTTATTGCCGGAGGTTGTTTGGCAATATGGCAGTGAACCAACTCCATCGGATCTTCACATTCAAATGGCAGTTTTCCTGTCAGCAATTCGTAAAATGTGACCCCCAGAGAATAAAAGTCAGTGCGGTAGTCGATACCTCGGTTCATTCGTCCAGTTTGTTCGGGAGAAATATAGGCGAGGGTTCCTTCTAAAACGTTGGGATTTTGAATTTCTTGAGTTTCTCTTGGCAGTAAGGAGGCGATGCTAAAGTCTATGAGTTTAATTTGTTTAGTTTCGGGATGTATTAGGATGTTAGCTGGCTTAATATCTTTGTGGATGACTCGGTTTCGGTATAGTGCGTCAAGGATGTCAGTTATTTGAATGGCAATTTCCAATATTTCTGCTAAAGTCAGCGTAGGTGCTTCACCGATCCGTCTTCGGCATCTATCTTGGGCGTATTGCCATAGAGAAATGCCGCCAAAATCCTCCATCACTAGGGCATAGCTGTGGTGGTAGGATTTCAGACAGTAAGGTTCAACGACTCCCGGCAGACGTAAATTTTTTGCGATGGTATACTGGTTGCGAAATTGCAGCAGTTCGCTGAAACTGGGATAGTCTCTATTGAATAGTTTAATGACAACGGGAAGCAGATCGATTTCTCGAAAAGCTCGGTAAACCAGGGTTTTAGAACCACTGTACAGTTGCTCGATTAGACGGTATCCGGCAATTGGACTGGTTAAATCTATACCTGCATTCATTTTGGCTCTCCTCATCTCAAATAGTGACTGCTAAAAATTAATGTGCGCCTCTATGTGTAAGGGTTAAAGGCGGCGATCGCATAATTAACTTCATCCGTTTGTAGGCAATAAAATTGTAAACTCCGTCCCTTCTCCCAATACAGAATTTACCTCGATTTTACCGCCGTGTTTCTCAACTACAATCTGCCGTGCGATCGCCAATCCTAACCCCGTGCCTTTACCCACACCTTTAGTTGTAAATAAGTGGTCAAAAATATGACATTTTATCTCATCTGCTATGCCTGTTCCGTTGTCATAAATGCGAATACTCACCCACTCAGAAGACTGTCTTTCTGTCCGAATCGTGATGCAATGGGCTGGGGTTTTAATCTTATCTAAACTCGGTTCCCGATTAGATTCTTCCAGTGCATCAATGGCATTTGCCAAGATATTCATAAACACCTGATTGAGTTGTCCGGGGAAGCAATCGACAGAGGGCAAGTTCCCGTACTCTTTCACAACTTCAATCGCTGGACGCTGTTCGTTCGCTTTCAATCTGTGTTTGAGAATCAAAATCGTACTGTTAATTCCGTCATGAATATTGAAAGAAACTTTGTAATCTTTGTCTGTTCGGGAGAAGGTACGAAGACTGGTGCTGATACCTTGAATGCGATCGCACCCGACTTGCATAGAATGCAACATTTTTGGCAAATCTTCTAAAAGATATTCGATATCGATCTCTTCAGCTTTTTCTTCAATCTCCTCACCGGGACTCGGAAATTTTTCTTGATATAGCTGCAAGTATTCTGTAATATCTTTGACGGCGGCGATCGCTTCATGAATATTGCCAGAAATAAATCCCACGGGATTATTAATTTCATGGGCAACCCCGGCCACTAAATTGCCCAAAGCCGACATTTTTTCGCTCTGCACTAATTGCAGTTGTGATTGTTCAACCTGGTGGGCGTAGTCCTGCGCTTGCTGATACAATCGCGCATTTTCTAGGGAAATGGCAGCCTGAGTGCAGAGGAAGTTGAGGATGAGGAGACGATCGCGAGTAAACACTCCTTTCGTCGAGCTATGTTCGAGATAAAGTATCGCAACTAAGTTCCCGCGATCGATAATCGGAGTACATAGCATACTCTGAGAGTGATACTGGAGCGTACAGTCATTCATTAAACCCGGAATATCCGTCTTGCCACCTTCAATAACCACAGTTTCCAGGGTGTGTTTGACATAATAAACCAGCTTGAGCGGAATCATCTCCGAGCCATCGATAGATTGGGTTTGCAGTAAGGTTGTGGGTAACTCATTATCTGGATTGATGTGAGTTATGGCCCGGATTTGCCATTCATCCCGATGGGGGAGTAGCAAAGCACAAGTTTCTGCGCCAGAAGTTTTCAAAATAATTTGATTGAGGGTATCGAGTAATTCATCAATATGAATTTTACTCGATAAAGCTTGAGCAGCTTGCACAATAGATGCGAAATCAAGGGCATCGGAAATACTGGTGCTGCTGGTGGTAGAAATGTGCGAAGACTGGCTAATCGTTACCAACGTCTCTAGAGGATTAAAGCGAAGTTTCGGCTGATTCAGGATGGGATGAAGTAATTGGGGATAGCTTTGTTCTAGGTGTTCAACTTTGGCTTTAGCTCCCCAACGGGCATAACAGTAATATGATTCCTGCATATAGCTGGCGGCAACTTTTTCTTTTCCCCAATCTAGGTAGAATTTTGCAGCTAATTCGTTTGCTAACGCTTCTTCTTGGAGGTATTCGTTTTCTTTGGCTCCTGCGATCGCGCGATCGTACAACTCTAATGCCTCAGCTTTATTACCTTGTACTCGCTCTCGTTCCGCCTCGACTAAATGAAATTTGTGCAAAAAATTCATCGGCGCATAAGTTGCCCAGTATTTTAGTTTTTCTTGGTTAGCAGCGACGCATTCTTTCATTTGCTGCTCTTCTGGATCCGAAAATTGGCCAAACCATGCTAACTGGACTAAAGACTCATAAAAATGAAAGATTGGTACATATAAAAAAGCAAGGACAGCATCCAAATACTGTCTTGCCTGCCCAGCCTGTTCTACAGCTTCTTCAAACTCTGAAAACAGATAGGACACAATCAGTTTGTTAATCCACAGCAATGCTAATCCGGTGCGATCGCCCGTTGTTTCATGTAATGGAAGTTGATGCTGTTCATTGTACGCTGCACCGCTCAACACCACCACGTTATCTGCATCCCCCATTAAATTCAGCAGAATTTGTCGATTCAACTGGGAATAAGTCAGAGTTAGATTTTGCTTGAGGTGCTTGAGCGATTCACAATATCCGGCAACTTCCGGCTCCAGTTGCGTTAAATTCTGCCCTGCAAAATAGGAGTAAAAACCGTAGTTATAGGCAGAGTAGCCCGCGAAAGCCAAATCGCCTACATCTAAACAACTACAATAAGCCATCTGCAAGGGCTGTAATGTCTCACGCAGGTGCATTTTCCAATGCCTTGTGTACACATAGACGAGTGATAAAGTTTTCCCCTTTAATTCGGAATTGGGATAACGTGATAGCAGGTCAAGGGCTAACTGACCGAATTCATAACCTAATTCAACTTTTCCCAACACACCACACATCAATATCCCATAAGAGGCATAACAAAAGGTCGAGGTTGACTCATTGCCATACACGATGGACAGATAAACCTTTTTTAAAATCACCAGTAAATACAACAGTGGCTGAGAAAGATAAGCGCCCGGTGCTGCCGATGTCAAAATTCGAGCCGCTGCCAAGATGTTCACATCCCTTGCTTCGCTGAGGTTGAGTAACTCACCAGGCAAACGCTCTCCAATCGCATCGGAGACGGTACTAAAGGCAGCCGCCACATCTTCCTGGGTAGGGGCTGCAGGCAGTTCCACTCCCAATTGCTTTAAGATGGCAAGTGCCGCCGCGATCGCTTGAGTAAAATGACCTTGAGCAGTGAATGCCTCAATCTTCACTTCATAAACGCTGATTTGATCTAATGGGCTTTTGGCGTGCTTCAGGACAAGGCGGGCATTGGCTGCCATTTTCTCTAAATCACCGCTCAGATAGGCGGTTTCTGTGGCGACTTGATAGAGTGCTAGCGTCAACTCATACTGATGCTGCCAACTGTTTTGAGTGAGTAACCCAATGCCCACTTCGGCATATTTGCAGGCGGCAGTATAGGCGATCGCTGCTTTTGCCTTGCGACTTGCCATCAAATTAAATTGCGCCAATCTTTGACGTTCTGCGGATTGGACGATTGATTCAGCCGCAACATTAAGTTGACTGACGATTTCAAAAATGCGTTCTTCCCGGTTGCTTTCGAGGGTGTTACTCAGGATTAACTGTCCAATCTTCAGGTGAACGGTTTGTTTTTCATCGGCGGGGATTAGGGAGTATGCCGCTTGTTGCACCCGGTCATGTAAAAATCTATATGCAACAATCTCAGAATTTTCTGGGTCAAGTAATTGATATTCTTCCCCAACATAAAACTTATAAACTTCACTTTGGGCTAAAATCAAACCTTCCTGCAAGGCTTTCCATAAACTTGCAGCCACTTCGGTTTGGGATTGTTCAGAAACCATCGCCAAAGTAGCCAAATCAAACTGATTTCCAATACAAGCTGCTAGCTGTAACACCTGTTGAGTTGAGGTAGGCAATTTTTCTAATTGCAAGGCCATAAAGCTAACAATATCATCTGTAAAAACAAGCTGATTTACTTGTGCGATATCACATTGCCAACAACCCTCTTCCCAGTTAAAATAAATCAATTCATCTTGATGTAATGCCTTGATAAATTGAGTAGCAAAAAACGGATTTCCTTGAGTTTTTTGATAAATTAATCCAGAAAGAGTCCATGCCAAACTTTCAGTACATTTAAGGGTATCAGCAACTAATTGATTTACTGTGACTTTATTGAGTGCTGCTAAAGTAATCCTATTAATCGTTGCTGGTGTTTTTTGAATCTCACTCAAAGTTAACATTAATGGATGCGCTGGGTGGACTTCGTTATCACGATACGCACCAATTAATAAAAGATGACCTGTATCACCCATTAAGACCTGCATTAACTTTAGTGATGCTGAATCTGCCCATTGCAAATCATCTAAAAACATTACGAATGGATGTTCTAAGCTGGTAAAGACTTTAGTAAATTTTTGAAATAATAAATTAAAGCGATTCTGGGCAGCAGTTCCTGATAATTCAAGGGCGGCTGGCTGTTGACCAATAATTTTTTCTAATTCGGGGATGATTTCAATAATTACTTGTCCGTTTTCCCCAACCGCTTCTAAAATCTTATTTTTCCACGCCTTGAGTTTGGCATCACTTTCACTGAGTAATTGTGCCATAAAATCGCGGAATGCCTGGACAAATGCCGAGAAGGGAATGTTGCGGTTAAACTGGTCGAATTTGCCTTTGATGAAATAGCCCCGCTGCCGGACAATCGGTTTATGTACCTCGTTGACGACAGCCGTTTTTCCAATCCCGGAGAACCCAGCGACTAGCATTAATTCGGATGTGCCACTTGCCACGCGATCGAAGGCACTCAACAGGGTTTTTACTTCAGTTTCACGACCATAAAGCTTTTCAGGAATCAGGAAGCGATCGCAGACATCCCGCCTTCCTAACTCAAAAGTTTCAATCTTTCCAGTTTCTTGGCACTGCTGCAAACATCGTTCTAAGTCATGCTTCAACCCCAAGGCACTTTGATAGCGTTTTTCGGCATTTTTTGCCATTAGCTTCATGACAATATCCGAAACCACCTGCGGGATTTCTTTGCTGTTTATTGCCGGAGGTTGTTTGGCAATATGGCAGTGAACCAACTCCATCGGATCTTCACATTCAAATGGCAGTTTTCCTGTCAGCAATTCGTAAAATGTGACCCCCAGAGAATAAAAGTCAGTGCGGTAGTCGATACCTCGGTTCATTCGTCCAGTTTGTTCGGGAGAAATATAGGCGAGGGTTCCTTCTAAAACGTTGGGATTTTGAATTTCTTGAGTTTCTCTTGGCAGTAAGGAGGCGATGCTAAAGTCTATGAGTTTAATTTGTTTAGTTTCGGGATGTATTAGGATGTTAGCTGGCTTAATATCTTTGTGGATGACTCGGTTTCGGTATAGTGCGTCAAGGATGTCAGTTATTTGAATGGCAATTTCCAATACTTCTGCTAGAGTCAGCGAGTGCTCTTGGGCGTAGTCTCGCAGAGAAATACCGCCAAAATCCTCCATTACTAGGGCATAGCTGTGGCGATAGGATTCCAAATTGTAGGGTTCAACGACTCCGGGCAGACTTAGGTTTTTGGCGATGGTGTACTGGTTGCGGAATTGCAGCAGTTCGCTGAAGCTGGGATAGTCTCGATTTAATAGTTTAATGACAACCGGAAGCTGATCTGTTTCTCGGATGGCTCGATAAACTAGGGTTCTCGAACCGCAGTATAATTGATCGCCCAGATGATATCCCGAAATTCGGTTCGTTAAATCCACTACTGCATTCATCTGGATTACTCCATCTCAGACATTGACTCTTGCCACTAAGTATACACTTTTATTCGTCAAGTCTGAGAAAAATAGAACTGCGTGCGAAATCCCCAGCATACCAACTCTACCGCTTTTATTTTTTTCTATTTTGAGGATAAAGATGGCGATCTATCAAGATATGCTTATCCTTTCATCGGCAATAAAATTCTAAACTCCGTCCCTTCTCCCAATACAGAATTTACCTCGATTGTACCGCCGTGTTTCTCAACTACAATCTGCCGTGCGATCGCCAATCCCAACCCCGTGCCTTTTCCTACTTCCTTGGTAGTAAATAACTCATCAAAAATCTTCTCTCGCACTGCTTCACTCATGCCGACACCGTTATCTTTAATGCAAAGTATCGCTTGCTTTCGATCCCGATAAATGTCGGTTTTAATTATAATTTTGTTGAGTATTTCTGCATAATTACGTCCTTGATTTGATTCCTCCAAAGCATCGATCGCATTACCTAACAAATTCATAAATACTTGATTCAACTGTCCGGCATAACACTCCACGGGTGGCAAATTACCGTATTCCCTAATCACTTGAATTTCTGGACGAGTTTCGTTAGCCTTGAGGCGATGTTTCAGGATCATAATGGTGCTATCGATGCCATCGTGGATATTGCAAGCTACGGGATAGTTAGTATCGGCACGGGAGAATGTCCTTAGACTGGTACTAATATCCCGAATCCGCTTCACGCCTTCCCGCATCGAACCTACTAATTTCGGTAAATCTTCCCGGATGTATTCCAGATCGATGTTCTCGATTTCCTCTCGAATCTCTGGATCGAGTTGGGGATATTTTTCTTCATACAAATCGAGCAATCCAAACAAATCTTTGATATAATCTAAGGCTGGTTGAATATTACCCCCCAGAAAACCAACGGGATTATTAATTTCGTGAGCCACGCCAGCCACTAAGTTTCCCAATGCTGACATCTTTTCGCTTTGAACAATTGTTAATTGTGCCTGCTTGAGAGCTGTGAATGCTTGTTGAGATTCTTGATACAAACGGGCATTTTCTAAGGAAATAGCAGCTTGAGAAGCTAGCAAATTTAGCACTTCAATGCGATCGCTCGTAAAGGCCCCAACCGTCAGGTTATTTTCCAGGTAAAAAACTCCTATCAACTGGCCTTGATTAAGAATTGGAATACAAAGAACACTGATCGGCTGGTGCTGTTCAATATAGCGATCGCTCCCAACCTGGGAACTTACCCTAGCATCAACTATTACCAAAGGTTTCAAACTACGCTTGACAGTGTTAACCAAACTAATTGCTACATCCTGACTTGATTCTAGAGGTATTGATGGTAATAGCTCAGGTTCCTGTCCCTCTGCTACAAGCGCCGCTACCTGTAAATACTGTTTTTGTTTGAGCAATAAGACACACTTAGTGGCGCCAGCATTCGCGATCGCTATTTTTAGGAGAGTAGTCAGGAGTTTATCTAGTTCAATCTCCCCAGAAATGGCTTGAGAGGCTTTGATCAGAGTAGGCAAATCGAGAAATTCAGAGTTGCTGCTAGAAGAGTTGGTATTATAAGTAATTGTGCCGCGGGCGATCGTTTCCTTTAATGAACTAAAGGCTTGAGCTTGCTGAATGATAATACCGAGTAGGCGAGGATAACGTTTTTCCAAATCGTCAATTTTGGCTTTAGCTCCCCAGCGGGCATAACAATAATATGCTTCAATCATGTAGGCTTGAGCTACTTTTTCTTTGCCCCATTTTAGGTAGAATTTGGCGGCGAGTTCGTTGGCGAGGGCTTCTTCGTTGAGGAAGAGATTTTCTTTAGCGAGGGAGATCGCGCGATCGTACATTTCCAGTGCATCTGCCTTGTAACCCAAAACCCGCTGCCTTTCTGCTTCAACTAAATACCACTTATGGAGATGATTCATGGGAGCATTTTGCGCCCACTGGTGCAGAGTCGTTTGATGGATTTCCACAGATGCCAAAATATCAGCTTGCTCAATTTCTGGCTGTGTGGGTAAAAGCGCCAAGTGCGTCAGGGCTGCATAGAAATGGAAAATGGGAATAAAAATACATCCTGGTACTGCTATCAAATAGGGCTGGGCTTGGCTAACGTAATTGCTAGCCTCTTTGTAGTTACCAAAGCAGTAAGCAAGCAACAGTTTGTAGATATAAACCTCGGCGATGGCAGTGAATTCATAATCCTGATTATGCTTGGGAATCATCACTGTTTCATCGTAGGCTAGGCCGATTAAGCAATCCGACAGAATCTCAACTTCCTTTAAGTTATTCACCGTCTGCCGCACCATATCTACATAAATCTGAGCCGAATATTGCTTTACCTGAGCCAAGGCGGCGCTGTAACTTGTTATTTCTGATTCCAAATTGCTCAGTTCTACTCCACTGAAAAAGTTCATATAGCTGTAAGTGACCATGCTGTAGCCAGCGCTTAGAAAATCGCCAGTTTCCATGCCAGCCGTATAGCTATCTTTCGTCGTCAGCATCACAGCCCTCATTGCTTCTTTGCGATGCTGAATAAAGGCTCCAAATAGATTCAGAATCATGGACTTGAATTCCCGGACATTAAACCTATCCAGCAATGAAAGTGCCAATTTACCAAAGGCATACCCCGTTTCCACCTCTCCCAAAAAGGCACACAACACCAGTCCGTGAATGCCATACCCCACCGTCGATGCTGGCGTGTTCCCAAAGGAGAGCGATAAACTCACCATCTTGGAGCTAAGTAGGGGCAGCAAACCGGGCATTCCCAGAAAGATGGGAGAATATAACGTTCCTAACAGTGGCATGGCAGCCTGAGCCTTGGCATCAGTTATCATCGGCAGATTAGCTAGGTCTTCAATCCGTCTACCTTGGAGTTGGCTAGCAACAGCTTGTAGCGCTTGGCTAATCAAGGCTTCGTCAGGTGCACTGGGTAGTTCAATCCCCAATTGCCAGAGTGCATCTCTTGCTACTGCAATGGCTTCTAGTGACTTGCTTTGTGCTGTCTGGGCGGCGATTTGAATTTCGTAAATTTTGATTTTGTCTAAGATTGTCTGGGCTGCTTGCAAAACTTGTGCTGCAATCTCTTCCATGCTGTCAAAGTCAGCATTCAAATAGGCTGCTTCAGCAGCAGCAACATAGAGTTTCAGGGTTAATTCATACTGGCTTTGCCAACAGTCGGCTGTTAGTAGATCAATCCCTGTTTGCAGATAAACTCTAGCTGTTGTGTAGGCGGTAGAATTTCTGGCTTTACAACCGGCTTCTAAGTTCAGTTTAGCTAATGCTTCTCGTTCGCTCGGTTGGGGAATTAACTCAATTCCTCGATTCAAATGTCCGACAATATCAAACAGTTTTTCTTCTTGCTCTATTTTTGAACAATTTTGCTGAAGTAATTGTCCGATTTTGAGATGAGTTTCTTTTTTATCTGAATCGGGAATCAGGGAATATGCGGCTTGCTGGACGCGATCGTGTAAAAATCGATAAGTGGGATTAGCTGAAGCCTGGAAAATTTCATCACTATCCGATTCGGTAAAGAACTTATAGATTTTGGTTGTGGGAATAACTAAACCTTCCTGCAATGCTTTCCATAAAGCCGTAGCCGTCATTGCAGCAGATTGCTCACTGACAATTACTAAGGTATTCAAATCAAACTGCGATCCAATACAAGCAGCCAATTTGAGAACCTCCTGAGTTGCTGGCGGCAACTTCTGCAATTGCAAAGCCATGAATTCAACGACATCATCAGTGATTGCTAAGGCTTTGACTTGGGCAATATCACACTGCCAATGCCGAATATCCCAGTTAAAGCTAATGAGCTGCTCGTCATGTAATGCCTTGAGAAACTGAGTGGCGAAAAAAGGATTTCCCTGAGTTTTTTGATATACTAATTTGGTCAAAGGTTGGGCAAGAGATGATTCGCTATTGAGCGTATCCGCCACCAACAAATTCATATCAGTTTGGCTTAACGGTTGCAAAGTAATCGTATTCACAGTTGCCCCAGTTTTTACTATCTCATCCACTGTCAAAATAAATGGATGCACTGGCGAAACTTCATGGTCTCGATAGGCTCCTAATACTAATAAATACCCTGTATCCATCATCAATAATTGTAGCAAATTCAGGGAAGCTGAATCCGCCCATTGCAAGTCATCCAAAAACATCACTAAAGGATGTTCTTTGCTAGTGAAAACTTGCACGAATTTCTGCATGAGCAGATTAAAGCGATTTTGGGAGGCACTTCCTGACAATTCTGTTGCAGCAAGTTGAGCGCCAATTATGCGTTCTAACTCAGGAATCACGTCAATCAAAACTTGTCCGTTATCTCCCACTGCTGCTAAAATCTGGGTTTTCCATGTTTGCAGTTGGGTATCTGATTCGGATAGCAATTGACTCATTAAGTTGCGGAAGGCTTGCACAAAGGCACTGAAGGGAATGTTGCGTTGAAATTGATCGTACTTGCCTTTGATAAAATAACCACGCTGACGGACTATGGGTTTATGAACTTCATTAACAACGGCGGTTTTCCCAATTCCCGAAAAACCAGCTACTAGCATCATTTCCGTTGCTCCCAGGCTGACTCGCTCAAATGCAGCTAATAGTTTATCGACTTCTTTTTCTCTACCGTAGAGCTTTTCAGGGATAGTAAAGCGATCGCTAATATCTCGCTTTCCTAGTTCAAAATATTCAATATAGGCTGTTTGTTGTAACTGAAATAAGCAATTATCTAAATCGTGCTTGATGCCCAATGCACTTTGATAGCGGTCTTCGGCATTTTTCGCCATCAGCTTACTGACAATTTTAGATAAAATTAGGGGAACTTCTGGATTTATTTGATGGCTCGGTATCGAGTGTTTAGCGAGGTGACAATGCACCAATTTCATCGGATCATCTGAGACAAATGGCAACTGTCCTGTTAACAATTCATAAAAGGTCACACCCAGGGAATAAAAATCACTACGATAGTCAATGCCTCGATTCATCCGTCCTGTTTGTTCGGGGGAGAGATAGGCTAATGTTCCTTCTAAAATATTGGGATTCTGAATTTCTGGGGTTTCTCGTGGTAGGAGGGATGCAATACTAAAGTCAATTAGTTGAATTTCTTTGGTGTCTGGCTTAATGAGAATATTAGCGGGTTTAATATCTTTGTGAATGACTCGGTTTTGGTATAGATAGTGAATAATGTCTGTTAGTGGTATGGCGATTTGGAGAAATTCGGTTAAACGTAAAGCTGGAGATGGTTGGGTGTTATTTGTTGCTGTTTTTAGATAAGTAGATAGGGAGACTCCGCCAAAGTCCTCCATTACGAGGGCATAGCTATTTTGGTATACTTCCAGCGTCAAGGGTTTGACGATGTGAGGGAAGTCGAGATTTTTGGCAATGGTATATTGGTTGCGAAACTGGACGATTTCGTTGAAGGTGGGGTATTCATTTCGCAGCAGTTTGATGACGACTGGGTATTGATCGCGGGTACGGATGCCTCGATAAACTAGGGTACGTGTACCTGCATAAAGTTGCTCTGTAATCTGATAACCTGACAAATTTGCGATCGCATCCATAACTCGTTTATACAACAGTTAAATTAAAACCTTCTATTCCATTGTATTTTATTATTTGACAAAGATAGCGATCGCCAACTCTGCAGCCTCGGTAGGGACAGAATTAACTGTAATTTTTTCCCAATGTTTATCAACTATTCTTTTACCCAAAGCAATTTGGTCACAAGCATCCGGATTCATCCGTTTACCTGTAAAAAAAGCTCGCCATCCCGATCGCCACCCCCGGACTCATCCGTGCGAGCAATCTCAAATCTTAAATCTCAAATTTCCAATTTCAAATCGCATGACGTGCGATCGCTAATCCTAAATTAGTTCCTTTGCCTACTCCGCACTATTTGCGCTATGTTATGTATAGTATGGTTGTGTAAGGAATGAGAATTAAATAACTTCCACTCTTGAAAGTGGGATGGGCTCTTATAGCCCGTCCTTTTTGGACGGGCTATAAGAGCCCATCCCACAATAACAATTAAAATTGTAAGTTATTTAATTCGCGCTCCTAAGTTCTGATGGTATCAGAAAACAATAATTTGTATTTTTTAACCACAAATATACGCAGATAAACCCGGATATAAACTTGATACTATCTGCGTATATTTGCCTACATTTGCGGTTGTATTATGCTTTATTCCCCGTAGTGACCGCCGACAACCTTACCCCGAAAAACAACATAATTGTAGATGTTGTAAAAAATCATAATCGGGATCAGAAAGCCGATGAACACAATCATAAATACCAGGGCGCTGGGCGAAGCAGCGGCTTGGTAAATCGTGATTTTCGAGGGAATAATGTAGGGAAAAACAATCAATCCTAAGCCGATGAAAGTGAGCAAAAAAATTAGAATGGTCCAGATAAACGGCGTGCGTTCTTCTTTGCTGGCGAGACTTTTCAGCAACAGTCCTACCAACAGCACTCCCAGCAAAGGAATTGTGGCAAAAACATAAACTAGCGGTTTCTCAAACAACCTGGATCTAGCACTTTCGTAAAAAATCGGAGTGGCGATCGTAATTAAAATCGCTCCGATTAAAGTTGTCACCGCCGCAATTTTAGCCGTGCGATAGTGATTTGTTTGCAGTTCGCCCTCCGTTTTCATAATTAGATAGGTTGAACCGATCAAAACATAGCCTTGAATCAGCGTCAAAGCAACCAAGATCGATCGCCAATCCAGCCAATCCCAAGTAGAACCCACAAAATGACCGGCTTCATCAACCGCAATGCCTTCGAGCACAGCACCCAAGGCAAATCCTTGAGCTAAAGCTGCTAAAAAACTGCCCGCACCAAAGGCATAATTCCAGAATAATTTGCGATTAGAATGCTCGCGAAATTCAAAGGCCACAGCCCGAAATATCAAACCAAAAAGCATCATGCAAATCGGTATGTACAGCGCTGTTAAAATCGTGCCGTAAGCGAGGGGAAATGCGCCAAACAGAGCGCCTCCCATCAACACCAGCCAAGTTTCGTTCGCATCCCAAACGTTGCCCAAACTCGTCATTAAAATGCCCCGGCGTTCCTCGTCGGAAGCAGTCAGAGACAGGATTCCTACTCCTAAGTCAAAACCGTCTAGCATGACATATAGCAGGAGAAACAAAGCCAAAACTACAAACCAAACTTGCGGGAGAAAATGCTCCAAAGCTTGCATAAAATCTCCTATTGTTGTGCTTCTACGGGACGTTGATCGGGAATGTGTTCTGCGGGTTGAGTTTCGATTGCAGGTTCATTGTCTAATCCCGGTACCGGCAGAGTTAAATTAGGCCCTTGGCGGATAATTCGGCTGCCAAAATACAAGGCACAAACAAACAAAAAGCTGTAAATAACTGCAAAGAAACTGAGAGAAGTTAAAACATTGCTGGCGGGGATGTTTGACACCGCATCAGCAGTGCGAATTTGCCCGTATAAAGCCCAAGGTTGTCGGCCGACACAGCGCACAATCCAACCCGATTCTACAGCAATATATCCCAGGGGAGCAGCTAATACCCAAGCGCGCATCAGCCAAGGTTGACTGGCGATATTTTCAGCAGAAAGTTTGCCTCGCATCCACTGAATTATACTGAACAGCATCAGTCCTAAAAAGAAGAATCCAATCCCGGACATGATGCGGAAACAATAGTAGATTAAACCCACCATCCGGGGTCTATCTTCTGGCTTCCATTCCTTCAATCCGAGTACGGGTTCGGAGAGTTTTTGTTTGAATTCCAGAACGTATCCTAAGCCGTTGGGTACGCTAATTTCCCAGTCATTTTTTTGGGCTTTTTCATTAGGTAAAGCTAGCAAAGTCCAATCGGCTGACTCTCCCGCTGGTGAAGTTTCCCACTTAGCTTCGATTGCTGCTAATTTAGTTGGTTGGTAGTGATAAACTTGTTCGGCGCTCAAATGTCCGATGTATATCTGCAAAGGTGCAACGGCGATGGCGGTGGCTATGGCAATTTTTAAAGATTTGGAAAAAAAGGCTTGGTTGCGCTGATTGAGAATGTACCAAGCGCTAATTCCCCCAATGACAAACAGCGAAGTTTCTAACGTCGCAAAAAACATATGGAGAATGCTGTTTAATGCGAACGGGTTCAGAATTGCTTGAAAATAATCGCTGACAATAAACTTGCCATTGACCATTTCTCCGCCTGCTGGAGTTTGCAGCCAAGAGTTAGCGACTAAAATCCATACTGTGGATAGGTTAGCGCCGAAGGCTACCATGATTGTAGCGAAATAATGGACGATCGGGTGAACGCGCTCCCAACCAAACAGCATAATGCCTAAAAAGCCGGCTTCTAACATAAATGCCATTGAAGCTTCAAAGCCTAAAATGCTGCCAAAAAAGTCACCAACTGCTTCGGAAAATGGTGCCCAATTCGTGCCAAACTGAAATTCCATCGGAATGCCTGAAGCTACTCCAATACCGAAGTTGAGGACGTAGAGTTTAGACCAAAAACGAGCGTGATGGTAGTAGTCAGGATTGCGAGTTTTCAGCCACATTCCTTCAACAATTACCAGATAAATTCCCATTCCCGTAGTCAGAACTGGCCACAGCATATGGAATATGGCGGTTAGCGCAAATTGCATCCGTGATAGCGCCACGGTGTTAGATAAGATATCCATCGTTATATCCTTTGCTCAGTTCAAAAGAGGTTAGCTTGCACAAATTACATAATGGACACTGGTTATAATGTAGTGTAAAAATTTATGACATTTTGTAGAGTTGGCAACTTTTAAGGTTTTATACAGATTTCGGTTGTATTTTTTTTGTATGTTAAGATAGGTAGATTCTGCTTTGTCGTTGGGTGGGGGCGGGTTTATGAGATTGTGGGTTTTAGGCATTTATTTTCGGTGAACCCGCCCCTACAAGATTTATGTTCGGTGATGGAAATATTATCTTAGTTGGGTGGGGGCGGGTTTATGAGATTGTGGGTTTTAGGCATTTATTTTCGGTGAACCCGCCCCTACAAAATTTATGTTCGGTGAGGGAAAGATTATCTTAGTTGGGTGGGGGCGGGTTTATGAGATTGTGGGTTTTAGGCATTTATTGGCAGGTTTACCCGCCCCTACAAGATTGATGTTCGGTGAGGGAAAGATTATCTTAGCGAACCGTGACCGTATAACTCAGTTTAAAGGGTTTAAAATTAGCTTTGTTTTTGGCTGTTCCGCTCAATTCAAGTTCGTAAATCCCCGCCTTGGGAAACACGATATCTGCTCCCGGTATTCCTTGATATTTTTCCGCAGAGATGGCTTTTAAAGGCGGCTGCATCAGGGGTTTATCTCCTTCTTTGCGCTCTTTCGGATAAACTGCTAATTTGCAATTACACTGCTCTAGTGGGATAATTTGACCGCCCCTGCGAGTTAGGGCAAACCACACTTTCGCAGGCTGTCCGGCGCGGGGATTGTGGTTGGGTTCTAGGTGAAAGGTAGCTGCTACATCTCCCGATACTTCGACTTCGTGCGCTAAAACTGAAATTGAGTTTAACTGCTGAGCACTGGGAATTTCTGCTTCAATTAGCAATCCCAAAAATACTAACAATCCTAAAGTTTTACTTTTGTTTGACAGGTGAAACATAGAAATTTTCTAGTGATAAAACTGACCAAAACAAGCGCGATCGCACAAACGTAACTAACACCGCAACCACCGCTAACACGGCTGTCAGCAGTTGATTGTGCAACTTCCATTCAAAACCGCCGAGATAGTGGGAACCGATGAGTGCCGCGTGTACAGCGCACAACAAGAAAGCTGGAACGCTTAACAGGTGAAGGATTCGCCACAGTTGGCCTAAATAGTTTTGAATACGATCGACACTTGTAACCGCGGCCGGCAACATCAACAGTAGCGCCGTCATCCCCGCCGCCATTCCCAACTGATGCTGCGGCAACATGAAGGACACAGCATCAAAATTCCATTTCAGCGTATGATCCAGCATATGAAACGTGTGGGCGACTGCGAGGACAAACGCGCCCACACCCAAGGCGCGGCGGTAGCGCAACAGTTGCGGCAAAAACTTGCTAACCGGACGCGCCAACAGTGCTAGCATCAAGCACAGCAGCGCTGCGTGGCCCGTAAAATCAACCATTTCATCGGTTCGCAGCAAGGTAAGAATCCCGATCGCCACCGTCACCCACCCACCCGCACGAAACAGTTGACTGCGCTTGTCCGCGCTCAATCTGCCAGCAAAAAAACTCACTCCCAGCATAGTTGGCAAGGTGCCGAGTCCAAAAGCCAGCATCGTCGCCGCACCCAAAACCGAATTTCCCGTTTCCGCCGCCTTAATCTGCGCCGCGTATAGGAAACCGCAGGGAATCAAACCCCAAAGCAAACCCAAAGCAATTGGCACCCACCATTTTTTTTGTGCCGAAAGCTTGCTCATTGCTTGTCCGACTCGATCGTGCGACATTGGGTGCAGCAGCGGCAATCTCGGCAGCAAGTTCGGTTTAATTTGCACTACTCCGAACCAAATCAGCATCGTGCCCGTGAGAAGTGCGATCGCCCGCCGAAATTCGCTGCCCGTACCTGCCAAAAGTCCGCCAGCAATTAACACCGAACCCACTCCGCCAATTGCTGCACCCACCAAAGCGTAAGCAGCAATTCTCCCCAAATTTAGCAGCAAATGAAAGCGGAAAGCAGCTAATTTATCGTTGCGGGAATTAGAAAGAGAAAACGCCATTGTCAGCGGGCCGCACATCCCCGCGCAGTGACCGAAACTGCCGAGAAATCCCAAAATTGCAATTAGCAGCAGGTCTAGCATTTTGAGTTAGTAGTCAATCGATTTTAGATTTTAGATTTTAGATTAAAGAATTGACTTGCGCGAGATAAATGCTCTTTCTTGAGGATTTTCGATTTTCGATTTTGGATTGATTCCACGGATAAATGCGGGGGTTTGTACAACCTTTGAAATTCGTGGTCAAATTTATCTCCATCAGAGGGGCGGGTTTATTTATCCCCTGAGTAAGTTAGAAATATTTCTCGTGAAACCCGCCCCAACAGACTAATGACTAATGACTAATGACTGTTGACTAATGACTGTTGACTAATGACTAATGACTGTTGACTAATAACTACTTTTTTTCTGGATGCGCCGCAGCCGGCGAAGCTGCACCCATTTGATTGATGGTAGCAATTAGCTGATAAAGCCGCCCTAAATCCCGCTGGTTGAAATGCAAAACTAGGCGCGGCAGATCGAAAGTTGCATCTCCTATTTCCGGTTCCAAAGCTTGAGTTTTTTCAATTTTTCCGGTGACGACAATATCGCTAAAATCAGTATTTAGCCGATCGACATTCTCCTCAGAAAGCTCTGTTTTCAAACGAATTACCAGTTTTTCGCGCACGTAGCGGCAGGAGTGATAAACCAGATAAAAACTACCGATCGCCTCGCAAGCGACATTTACATCGTCAGTAATCGTATACAGGCTGCGATCGTTGACTGAAATCAAGCCCCGGCCCCGCAATTGTTTTTGCACAAAATAATTCCAATCGTGCCAATAATCTCCTCCGGGTCGATCGATCAATACCAAAGGAGCCGGCCCGAACTTGCCAGTTTGAGTCAAAGTCAGACACTCAAAAGCCTCGTCCAGAGTGCCAAAACCGCCCGGAAACAGAGCCAAAGCATCGCTCTCCCGGAGAAAAAATAACTTACGAGTGAAAAAATATTTAAAATTGAGCAATTTGGGATCGCCGGCAATGAAAGGATTAGAACTCTGCTCAAAAGGTAACTGAATGTTCAGCCCAAAAGAACCTTCAGCAGTCGCCCCCTCGTTCCCCGCCTGCATAATTCCCCCGCCGCCGCCAGTAATCACCATAAAACCCTGCTGGGCCATCGCCCGCGCAAAGTCTCTGGCCATCAAATATTCCACAGATTGCGGTGACACCCTCGCCGAACCAAAAATCACAATTTTGCGAACGTGGCGGTAAGGATAAAACATCTCAAAAGCGTTCTCCATATCTCGGAGCGACGCCGCAATAATTTTCCAGTCTAGCCGATCGAGATCCTCTCCGGCCATTTGCACTATAGTAGAGAGCGATCGTTCGATCCACTCAGAGTGCTTCAACTTTGGCAAGCGATCGAGCAACTCCATCACTTCAGCTTGGAGAGACTCAAAACCTTGACCATACCCAGAAGGAATCATGAATTTTTCCGAAACGGTAACAAATTGTCGCGACTAAAAATTAAGGGGCAAGCCAAAGTTAGAAGCCAATAGCCACCAGCAAATTGCTCTGCTGGGTACTAATAACTTTTCCCGTAGCTTAGCCCCGGTTCTGAAGCGAGTTAGCTTTCGCGGCCCACAAAGAACAGCGCGAAACCCCTCGCAGTTCAGTTAAATGTACTTTTCCAGAGTGTTGGCCAGAGTAGTTTTCGGAACTGCCCCAACTACCATATCCACACGTTGACCGCCCTTAAATATCATCAGCGTCGGAATGCTGCGGATACCGTATTGGCTGGCGACGTTAGGATTCTCGTCGGTATTAACTTTTACTACCTTGACCTGCCCTTCATATTGCTGGGCAATTTCGTCTACGACGGGCGCCACCATCCGACAGGGCCCGCACCAGGGAGCCCAAAAATCCACTAGAACTGGAACTTCGCTATCGAGCACTTCCTGCTTAAAGGTAGAGTCGGTTACTTGCGCGGCTGCTGACATCCCTAGCCATCCTTGTAAATACTATTTCTCGGATAACAAGTCTAGCAAAAAGTGTAACCACTTGCGTCAATCGATTTTAGATTTTAGATTTTAGATTTTAGATTTTAGATTTTAGATTTTAGAATTGACCCCACGGATAAATACGTTCGGCAAGTTTCCTCGGATACAGGTTTTTTATTTCACCAGTCCTGAGTCTGCTTTCGGTCAACGATTTCAAGAGAAGGCTTCTGAACGAAGAAGGAAGAGGGAAGACGGTAGAAGGAAGAAGGCACAAGGTTTCTGAGGATCGCGAATTAAATAACTTACAATTTTAATTGTTATTGTGGGATGGGCTCTTATAGCCCGTCTTTTTTGGACGGGCTATAAGAGCCCATCCCACTTTCAAGACTGGAAGTTATTTAATTCTCATTCCTTAAGGAACAAGGCACTGATGTTTCCCAAGGCAGAATGCACTTATGTAGAAAAAAAATTCTCCCACCCCCAGACTCTCCCCCTCTCCCCCTCTCCGGAGGTAAAAGCCTCAGTTGTGTATCTAGTAAGCAAGAGCCAAGATTTCCGGCAAAAAAGGAACCGCCCGAACAGTAGTCCGGGCGGAGTGTGGTGTGAGGAGTGAACGGAAACATGCGTCTCCGCTTCTTCTATTGTGACATCTCCTTCTCGATAATTCCACAATATTCTGTAAATTTCGAGACTGTGGAACAAATTTTGTCAAGGTATGCTGGTATTCGATCGGTAAATCTACTTACCCATGCCCAACTGCTGAGCTTTTTGATAGACTTTACCCTCAGTCAGCAGAGAAGGAGCAATTACCACTTCCACCTGCTGCATCTCCTTAAGATCCTTAGCGCCCAAGGTGCCCATGCTAGTTTTCAGAGCTCCGAGCAAGTTGTGCGTACCGTCATCTAGTACCGCAGGCCCGCGCAAAATTTGCTCCACAGTACCCGTAGTCCCCACGCGAATGCGAGTGCCCCGCGGCAAAACCGGGCTGGGAGTCGCCATCCCCCAGTGAAAGCCGCGGCCAGGAGCTTCGGCGGCCCTGGCAAAGGGCGAACCAATCATCACTGCATCGGCACCGCAGGCAATGCACTTGCAGATATCGCCGCCGGTAATTAAACCGCCGTCAGCAATCACCGACACGTATTTGCCAGTTTCGCGATAGTAGTCGTCCCGCGCGGCGGCGCAGTCTGCTACCGCTGTGGCTTGGGGAACGCCGACACCCAATACGCCCCTAGATGTGCAAGCAGCCCCCGGCCCAATGCCCACGAGAATGCCCGCAGCGCCAGTTTTCATTAAATTCAGGGCGACTTCGTAGGTGACGCAGTTGCCCAAAATTACTGGGATCGGCATCTCTTGACAGAATTTAGTTAAGTCTAGAGGTGCGATCGCTTCAGGGGAAAGGAAAGCTGTCGAGACTACTGTTGCTTGCACAAAAAATATATCGGCTCCCGATTCAGCAACCGCCCGGCCGTATTTGCTCGCAGCAGCCGGTGTACCGCTGACGGCGGCAATCCCTCCTCCAGCTTTAATTTCTTTAATTCTCAGGTCAATTAATTCTGGCTTGATGGGTTCGGCATAGAGTTGCTGCATCAGGGAAACAAATTCGTGGTTCCCCACACTGGCGATGCGCTCTAATATTGGCTGGGGGTCGGCATAGCGGGTTTGAATTCCTTCTAGGTTGAGCACGCCCATTGCTCCCAATTCCGACAGCAAAATCGCCATGCGGACATCGACTACTCCATCCATGGCGCTGGCGATGATCGGGATTTCTCGATCGATCCCGCCAATCTGCCACTTGGTATCTGCCAAACTCGGATCGAGGGTGCGCTGTCCGGGTACAAGCGCAATTTCATCTATGCCGTAAGCTCGGCGAGCGCTTTTGCCCCGCCCAATTTCAATATTCACGCTGTTTCACTTCCACAATGTATTTAAATTAGACTAACAAAAAGTTAGCCCGCCCGAGTTTAGCTATCGCACGGCTGTCTTTAAAAAAGCTCGGCACTGATTCTGATTGTATTCTGATTATATGAAATCGAAGGGGATACTTTTCCTCAGCAACGGGCACGGGGAAGACGCGATTAACTGTCAAATTCTCAAAGCTTTGAGAGCATCTGGCGCGGATGTTGATGTTTCGGCGATGCCGGTTGTCGGTGACCACGAATTTCTTCATGTGGTACCCGCCACGTGATTTATCCGTGGAATCAATCCAAAATCGAAAATCCTCAAGCCCCCGCATTTATCTCGCGCAAGTCAATCTAAAATCTAAAATCTAAAATCTAAAATCGATTGACGGGGCTGCTTACAGCCGATCGACCGTGCCAATTATTGGGCCCACCAGTCAAATGCCGTCTGGGGGAGTTTTTTACATGAATCCCCTGTTTTTCCTCAAAGATATTGGGGCGGGGCTGATTGCTTTGACTTGGCAGCAATTGCAAGCTGTTTGGACGCATTCGCGCCGCTGCGATTTGGTGGTGGCCACGTGGCCACTGGGGATATTGTCGCCGGGGCGATCGCCCATGCCAGCAACTGCCCCTATATAATTTTTCTGTCGGCTCATTCTAGTTATTACGAGGGGCGAGTCGATTTGGGTTTAATCTTGTGGCAGTTGCTTTGCTCAGAGAAATGTCTGGCCGTTTTTACTAGAGATGCTTTGACTGCTGCTGACTTAAACCGACAGGGTTTAAAGAAAGCTCAGTTTGTCGGCAATCCTGTCATGGACAACCTCAATTCTACGGGCAAAGATTTGCAGTTAATTCCCGCAGTTCGGACGATCGCCCTTCTCCCCGGTTCTCGCCTCCTGGAAGCCACTAACAACCTCGTTTTGCTCCTGGAACTGGTTAAAGAAATTGCTAGTAACTCTACTGTACCGATGCAGTTTCGGGCAGCTTTAGTTCCGACTTTGATGCCTGAATTAGATGATATTGCGGCGCGATCCGCATGGCAAATGCGATTTGTGAGAGTAAGAATGGTTTGCCAACTCATCTCCCCTCGCGACAATCATTTTCACGATTTCTGGATGTTTCTCAATATTGCGGCCGATTTCAAAAAAAGTTGCTTTAACTTGATAGCGGTCTAAGATATCTAAAAGCTGATTTGTATAGGGAGGATATGGCCCGTCCTCGTAGGTGAGGGCAACAACTTTCACTTCGGGATCGGCGCGGTTGATGCCGAAATAATTGTGAAATTTAGTAACTTTGATTAACAGCGATACTGCGAAAAATAACGCCATAGTGAAAAGCCGAAACTTTGGTAAATTTTTACCGATTCGCATAGCTGCACGCACTCGATCGAGAAGGAAAGTGAATGGTTGTCAGATTACCACAATTGGGGAGCTGAATCCTTAAGCTATTTTATCATTAATTATTATCCGTTCCGAAATTTTTCAGTTGGGGCGATCGCACAGTACCTAGACGCTTCAAGTGCCAGTACACTTGTACGCTACATATAATATAGCAATCCTAAATGATTCAGATAAATTTGTAGGGGTAGTGCTACCCCTACCCCCCGTGCCTACCCCCTATCTATCGGGCAACCACGGGGAGTAGGGGTCGGATTGCCCCTACAATAATTATGCAAATGATTTAGGATTGCTATATAGCGTAAGTAAGTCCAGAGCAAAAAAGCAATAATAAAAGATCGGAAGTTATAAGGGGTGTAAGGCAAGGATTTATATTCGCAGCGAGTTTACTGCTGCTCTCACCCGCTCCTAGCCATGTTATATTTATTGGTATACTTATTTTTTTTAGGCAGCAATAATTCCCAACATGATTTCACTGCCAGATATCACAATAGTCAGCCAAATCTACGAAAGTGCGAATTCCCTCGTATACCGAGGCATCCTCAAATCAAATCAGCAACCTTTGATTTTGAAACTCCTCAAAGAGGATTATCCCACACCAGCCGAACTCTACCGCTATCAGCAGGAATACGAAATCACTCGCCTTCTCAACCTAGAGGAAACGATTAAAGCCTACGAACTGCGAAAATACGATAACACACAACTCATGTTGTTGGAAGATTTTGGAGGAGAGTCCTTAAAAATCCTGCTGGATAGCCGTCCCTTGGGATTACCAGAGTTTCTCCACCTAGCCATCCAAATCACAGATGCGTTAGGCAAAGTTCATCAAAAAAAGGTCATTCACAAAGATATCAATCCATCTAACATTGTCTTGAATCCTCAAACAGGACAAATAAAAATCATTGACTTTGGCTTATCTACCATCCTATGCCAAGAGAATCCCAGCCTCACAAGTCCTAATCTTCTAGAAGGGACATTGGCTTATATATCTCCTGAACAAACAGGCAGGATGAACCGCTCACTAGACTACCGCACCGACTTTTATTCTCTCGGCGTTACTTTCTATGAACTGCTAACCAACCAGTTGCCTTTTGAATCCGTCGATGCACTTGAATTAGTCCATTGCCATATTGCCCAACAACCGAATTCACCTCATAAAATAAATCCAAGCATCCCCTTGAGTTTATCAGAAATTGTCATGAAATTAATGGCAAAAAACGCAGAATATAGATATCAGAGTGCTTGGGGAATTAAGGCCGATTTAAAAACTTGTCTGGCTCAATTGATAAATGGTAAATTTCAATCTTTTTTATTGGGATACCAAGATATTTCTCCTAAATTGCAACTCCCTCAAAAACTGTACGGAAGAGAATCACAGATTGAGTCATTATTGAGTGCATTTGATCGTGTAGCGTCGGGACAAGAAAAACAAGTAGGGGCTGGTTTAGCAAATAATCTGAGTAACCCAACGACAACTCAGTCACAAAATCTCTCCGTACAAGGACAAACTGAACTCATGCTAATTTCTGGATACTCTGGTATTGGGAAATCAGCTTTAGTTCAGCAATTGTATAAGCTCATCACTCAAAAAAGCGGCTACTTTATTGCAGGTAAATTTGACCAGTTGCAGCGCGATATTCCCTATCAAGCTTTAGTTGCTGCCTTCCAAGAATTGGTGCGACAACTACTCACAGAAACTCAAGGGCAATTACAACAGTGGCGAGAAAAGATTCGACGGGCATTAGGAAGCAATGGACAAATTATTATTGATGTCATTCCCGAAGTTGAACTGATTATTGGCAAACAGAATCCCGTCCCCGAATTACCCGCAACAGAAGCACGAAATCGGTTTAATTTAGCTTTTCAAAAATTTATTCAAGTTTTTTGCCAAAAAGAACATCCTCTCGTCCTATTTCTAGACGATCTTCAGTGGACAGACAGCGCTACGTTGCAATTGATCCAGTTGATAATGACAGATTTTACTACTCAATATCTGTTTGTAATCGGAGCTTATCGAGATAACGAAGTCACTGCAACTCATCCTGCAATGCTGACTTTATCTGAAATGAAAAAGCAGGGAGTAGTAATTAATCATCTCTCCCTTTCACCCTTAAATTTAAACCAGGTTAATGAATTCATTGCGGATACGCTGAAAACCGAGTGGGTTCCTACGCAAAGATTAGCCGAGTTGGTTTGGCAAAAAACACAAGGTAATCCTTTTTTTATTAAAGAGTTTTTCAAGTCACTTTATACAGAGCAATTGCTGACTTTTGATTTGAATGCTGGGGCTTGGCATTGGGATTTAGAGCAAATTATAACTAGGAATATTACTGATAACGTTGTTGAGTTCATGGCAGAGCAAATTCAAACCTTATCAGAATCTGCACAAAAAATTTTACGATTAGCCGCTTGCATTGGCAACCAATTTGATTTACTAACTCTTTCAATAATTAATGAAACTTCTCCAAAACAAACGGCTGATGAATTATGGAATGCCATTCAAGCAGGATTGATTTTACCCGTTGGGGATGATTACAAATTTCTGAAAACAAACAGAGAGGCGAATGACTTAAAAATTATTTATAAATTTGCTCACGATCGCATTCAGCAAGCCACCTATTCCCTAATTCCCCCTGACGACAAGCAAGCGGTTCACTGGAAAGTCGGGCAACTGTTGTTAGAAAATACCCCACCACAGGTACTCCAACAAAAGATTTTTGATATTGTCAATCAACTCAACTTCGGTATTGAAGCAATTGACATCGAGTTAGAAAAAGATAAACTTGCTCAATTAAATCTGATTGCTGGCAAAAAAGCGAAGGCATCAGCAGCTTGGAAACCCGCCTGGAATTACTTAATAATTGGTATAAATTGCTTGAGTGCAGATAGTTGGCTTTGTCAGTATGACCTAACTCTGGCACTGTATGTGGAAACAGTAGAAGCTGCTATCTTGAGTGGCCACGTTCAGGACATGGAAAAATTGGCTGACCTAGTGCTTCAACAAGCTACTTCATTGCTGGACAAAGTGAAAGTCTATGAAGTCAAGATTCAAGCCTATACAGCACAAAACAAACCGTTAGAAGCGATAGATACGGCACTTTCAGTATTAAAGTTGTTGGGTATCCGTTTTCCCAAAAAACCAACAAAATTAAATATTTTATTTGAACTGATGAAGACAAAGTTAAGTTTAGTAGGGAAGCCAGTTGAAAAATTAATCGACCTACCAGTGATGACTAATCCTGATAAACTGGCAGCAATGCGTATCCTATCAAGTATACTTTCGGCGGCCCATTTAGCCCGACCTGAATTGCTACCGTTAATTGCGTTTAAACAGGTCAATTTATCAATCAAATACGGAAATACTTCTGTGTCTTCTTGTGCCTATGCTACTTACGGACTAATTCTGTCTGGGGAAACCGTAGGAGACATTGAGACTGGTTATCAATTTGGGAAACTTGCTATCTTGCTCCTCGATAAGTTTAATACTAAAGAACTTACAGCCCGCACCATATTTATTGTTAATTACTTTGTCAAACATTGGAAAGAGCATCTTAGGGAAACTTTAAACCCTTTGCAGAATGCTTACTCGATCGCCCTAGAGACTGGAGACTTAGAATATGCAGCTTATTCAGTTTGTGTATACTGCTATCATTCCTATGTATTGGGGAAGGAATTGGCAACAGTCGAGGCAGAGATGGCAATGTACAGTAATACCCTCAGCCAACTGAAGCAAGAAACATCATATTACTATAACCAACTAAATCGACAGGTTTTATTGAATTTGATGGGACAGGCTGAAGATAAATGCCGTTTAATCGGTGAAAGCTATGACGAAACAAAAATGTTACCCCTGCATCGAGAGGCGAATGCTCAAAATCTTTGTCGCTCGGTCTATTTTTACAAGCTATTTCTCTGCTATCTTTTTCAAGACTATCAGCAAGCTATAGAAAATGCTAAATCAGCAGAAAAATATAGCGATAGCGCTGTAGGTACTATTCCTCTCTACCATTTCTACAATTCTTTAGTTTATCTGGCTATCTATTCTGACGCACCAAAATCCGAGCAAAAACTCATCCTCCAGAAGGTGGAAGTCAATCAGAAAAACATCAAGAAATGGGCGGACTTTGCTCCGATGACTCACCTCCATAAATTCTATCTAGTGGAGGCAGAGCGATATCGAGTTTTGGGGGAAAATGCTAGGGCGATCGACTACTACGATCGCGCCATTGCCTTAGCGAAAGAACATGAGTACCTCAACGAAGAGGCTTTGGCTAATGAACTGGCTGCCAAATTCTACCTCGCTTGGGGAAAAGAGCAAGTTGCCCGAGCCTATATGACAAATGCTTACTACTGTTATTTACGTTGGGGTGCAACAGCTAAAATGACTGATTTGAAACAACAGTATCCAGAACTTTTAAAGCGTTTTACGAAAGCCAATTTTTCGGATAAATCTCGCAACATCCTGTCTGATACATCTAACAGCATTTCAGGTGAAACGCTGGATTTGGCAGCATTGATGAAAGCATCTGGGGCAATTGCCAGTGAAATTGAGCTAGATAAACTCCTCACCACTTTGATGAAAATCCTGCTGGAAAGCTGCGGTGCACAAACTGGCTATCTAATTTTAGAGTCTCAAGGACAACTGCGAGTCGAAGCTTCAGGTGAGGCTAACTCAGATCGGGTGATGGTTTTGCAATCGACTCCTATAGAAACCTGTTTGCCTTTGTCGATTATTCACTATGTTGAAAGGACTCAGGAAGGATTGATTGAAACCAATGTTTCCCGTGAAGGCAGATTTACCCAAGATGCTTATATCAAAACACAGCAGCCCAAGTCTATCCTGTGCGCCCCTCTGATCAATCAAGGGCAATTAATTGGAATTGTTTACTTGGAAAATAATTTAGCAGATGGGGTTTTTACACCCGATCGCCTAGAACTAATTAAACTGCTGTCAAGTCAAGCGGCGATCGCCCTTACCAACGCTAGACTCTATACTCAGGTACAATCTACCCAAAATCGCCTGAATAAATTCCTCAATGCTATACCTCTAGGCATCTCCGTTCACGACGCCAAAGGACAACTGGTTTAC
Organism: Microcoleus sp. Z1_B2; assembly: GCF_036700325.1. Taxonomy (NCBI): domain Bacteria; kingdom Bacillati; phylum Cyanobacteriota; class Cyanophyceae; order Oscillatoriales; family Microcoleaceae; genus Microcoleus; species Microcoleus sp. Z1_B2. The sequence continues at coordinate 40,516 of NZ_JAUBOQ010000009.1, read as the reverse complement.
GCCAATCCAGTTTCACAGCAGTTACTGAATATTCAAGATTTACCAAAAGCCGAAATCGAGCAACTCTCAAAAACCTATCACATTTATCGGGCAGGGACAGGGGAGATATATCCAGTCGAACAGTTGCCCCTGGTGCGATCGCTTGGCGGTGAAAAAGCTCAGGCGGATGACTTGGAACTCCACCACAGCGACGGGAGCATTTTTGTAGAAGCAACGAGTACGCCAATTTTCAATGATACGGGTAATGTAGAGTACGCGATCGCAGCTTTTCAAGATATTAGCGATCGCAAGCAGGCACAAAAAACGCTGATCGAAAATGTCCGCTTAGAACAGGAAATTAGTGAGCGCAAAAAAGTTGAAGCAGAACTCGAACGAGCCAAAGAAGCAGCCGTTGCCGCCAACCTCGCCAAAAGCATTTTCCTTGCCAACATGAGCCACGAATTGCGAACTCCCATGAATGCCATTCTGGGTTTTTCGCAACTGATGAATCAGGATACCAATCTGTTAACTGAACAAAAAGAGAACCTTAACATCATTCAGCGCAGTGGAGAGCATTTATTATCTCTAATTAATCAGGTGCTTGACCTTTCTAAAGTTGAAGCTGGACGCATGACGGTATCTAAAAATAATTTGAACCTTCATCATTTTTTAGCTGAAATTGAGGATATGTTTGCCTTAAAAGCCATCGCTCAAAGCTTAGACTTACGATTTGAATGTGCTGCCGATGTTCCTAAATATATCTACGCTGATGAAATTAAGTTGCGGCAAGTGCTGATTAATTTAATCAGTAATGCCGTTAAGTTTACCGCTTTTGGAAGTGTGTATTTAAAAGTAAAAAACAAACAGGTAAAAACCCCAATAGAAGCCGAAACTAAAACAACCAACAACCCACAATCAACAACCATTACCTTTGAAGTAAAAGATACGGGAATTGGCATTGCAGTAGAGGAAATGGAGAATCTATTCAAACCCTTCGTGCAAACAGCATCCGGTCAAAAAGTGCAGCAAGGAACCGGATTAGGACTGACGATTAGCCGTCAATTTGTCCGCTTGATGGGAGGTGAAATAACAGTCATTAGTCACGGTAAAGCTTTCACCCCTGGAATGCCTCTCAAGGAATTTTTAGAAGACACAACGGGTACAACATTTAAATTTGACATTCCTGTGGGCATCGCTGATGCCAGCACAATTCAAAATCAACCCCAAAGTCGTCGCGTCGTTGCGCTAGCGCCTAACCAACCCCAATATCGCATCCTCGTGGTGGACGATCGAGATTACAATCGGCAACTGTTAGTTAAACTCCTCAAACCTGTTGGTTTTGAAGTGCAAGAAGCGAGTAACGGTATTGAAGCGCTTGCAATTTGGGATTCCTACTCACCTCATCTGATCTGGATGGACATGAGAATGCCCGTTATGGATGGTTATGAAGCCACGAAACGCATTAAAGGCACTATCAAAGGTCAAGCTACTGCTGTTATTGCTATTACTGCTAGCGTGTGGGAAGAAGAAAAGGCAGTTATTTTATCGGCTGGTTGTGATGATTTTGTGCGAAAACCGTTCCACACAGAGGCCATCTTTGACATCATGACTAAACATTTGGGCGTCCTTTATATTTATCAGGAGCAAGAGCTACCATCTCCCCCTTCTAATGTGACTGGAGAATCGTTAAATTTCACGGATTTATTAGCAGCGATGTCAAAAGAATGGATAGTAAAATTATATGAAGCAGCTATGGACGCTGATGCGGAATTAGTTTGTCAACTCCTTGAGGAGATTCCTGAATCTCACGCTTTCGAGCTTCAAACTCTCAGAAATTGGGTGACGAGGTTTCAGTTTGAGAAGATTCTCGATTTAACTGAATCCTTGGTTGGTGAATGATGATATTTTTAGGAATTACACACGGGTGGTCAGAAACCGGGTTTTTTTACGATAATACTTGGTTAAAGTCCCTAGATTCGCTAAAAAACCCGGTTTCTAGGCGTCGGAGTGCGTAAATCCTGACGAAAAGACGCGTTGCAGCCCGTTGATTCGCTAAAAAACCCGGTTTCTGGGTAAGATTGCGTAAGCCCCGTTTATGCTATTTGATAGCACGGGGTTGGTTCTGTTCCATCATTGACTTTAATGCCGACAGTTTTAAGTCTGTAAGGTCGCGGATGGTAATTGAGCAACCGTCTCCCAATTTAACAGCAGTGAAATAATAGCATTTGCCCAGGTAATCACTTTCTAGATGAACCTCTCCTTCAAGCGATTCTCCAGTCTCAACAACTTCTACTAATAAATCAAAGACTCCGGGACTTAATTGATTAAACAGTTTTTTGAGCACGGGTTCCCCCGCGAGTTCTGTTCGTTTTTTCCCTAAGAGTCTGGCAAAGACAGGGTTAACTACCAAGCAGCGAAAATCTTCAATTTCTCCAGCGATATCTCCCCTCACCGCCTGCACTGCGGCTATTCCATCCAGAGATGAATTTAGCAAATTTGCCAGCAGGCTGCGAGATTGGTAGGCAATTTCTGCGGTTTGCTGGTGTCGCTCGATTGCTTCTTTAAGCTGGCGTTTTTGCTGCTGGATAGTGACCTGAGTATCGAGGCGAACTAGCACTTCTTCCGGCTCAAAAGGTTTAGAGATATAGTCAACTCCTCCTACCTTAAAAGCTTTGACTTTATCAAATACTTGGTCAAGTGCGCTTAAGAAAATAATCGGAATTTCTGAGGTTTTTTCATCGGATTTGAGGGCTTCGCAGACTTGATAGCCGTCTATATCTGGCATTTTAATATCCAGCAATATAGCATCGGGGGGATGATTGCGAACTGTTCTCAAGGCCATCGCACCATTGGTTACGCAGCGAACTTTATACCCATTTTTAGTGAGAATTTCTGTTAGAAAACGCAGATTTTCTGGGAGGTCATCAACAATTAAGATGTTACCTTTGGGAGTTTCTAATTGATTGATGTCACTTGTTTCAGCCGCAGCCATCGCCATAAGTTTGCCTTCGCCTTTGGCATCGGCGAACTCACTTGTGGTGTTTTGCTTCTCTAGCAGAGAGCGAAAGTTATTCTTCGTAACTTTTTCTCCCATTACGTCTGAAAGCCGGTGCCACAGGATGGCTGCTAAATCTTTGATATGTCCTATGCTGAGGTACAAGCTGTCAGCAACAGCACTATAAGTTGCGTTTTTCCAAGCAGCTTTTAAGATTTCCTGCTCAAGAAAATTTAACGGTTTACTGGTTTTGGACTCTAAGGCTGATTCTAGAAATTCTAGGGCTTCTTCAAAAGTCATATACAAATCAATCTCATCGGGTAAGGTTTTTCAGTTTTGCACCCTAGCTTTGAGTTATACACCGTAGTAAGTCGGTGGAGAAATTCCTAATAGTGATTATGACAGACTTATTGACACTTACGCTCCTGGACGATCGCCCCCGATCCTCATTTTACCTTGTCGAAGCAAAAGTAGCGATCGCGCCCCCCTAATTCTTTGTGATGGCGATCGGCTTAAACCCTTGTCACTACAAGGCTTTTAAGTTGCTTGCCACCCCCTCGACGCCTACGACATCGACTCTTTGAAATATATAAAGCTGTTAACAAATCTGAAAAACGGGTTCATTTTTCATAAATCTGAGTTCGCTACCTAGCGGAGAACCGTATAACTCACTACCAAGGCTTGTATTTATCCAAAAGACAAGCCTTGATTAGTTTTTATATGGTCAGATAAAAACATCCGCCGATTAGCGCCGACAATTCCATTAATTTTCAGTATTATCACTGATGTATTTTAGCGCGTGATAGTGTAAACCTCACTCAGAAATATGCCCATTAGGCAAAGATCCGACTTTTCCGACTTTATGATCCGACTTTTCCGACTTGCTTTATGCCTATATTCCCAACATACTATTAATAGCATCTACCAAAAGACAGATAACAGTGCCAGTCATGCTGTCGATCTGCTCCATCTAAAGATAGATAGTAAAACCAGGGCGTCCGACTTTTCCGACTTTACGATCCGACTTTTCCGACTGACAGGGGCAGGGGAGGGGAGCGATGATAGAGATATGGAAAGGATACAGCCTCAAGAAAAAGCATTGCATCATTTTGGGATGAATTTTGTAGGGTCGATCGAAGATCCCGCCGGAAAAATAAGGGTTTTCAGCTTTGATAAAATTCAAAACCATCCCGCAAATATGCAACGCTCTTTTTGAAAAATGCTGAAAGATATGGAAGAAAGTGGGTGCACTTAGCTGTTTTCCAAGTCAAAGCGATCGCTCGGTTAACACAACAGCAATAGCATAATTCACCTATTGCTTAACAAAACCATCCAACAATAGCAACGTGCCGAAATAGGCTGCGGTTGGAGCAGAAATAAGAATTGATCGGAACCCCTGTTAATTGAACACACAAATTATCTAATTACCAGGATTATGACCATCCTTAACTACAACGAAACTACCTACCTGCAAGAAAATCCCGACGTGGCACAAGCCGTAGCTTCAGGCATTATTCCCAACGGCTTCGAGCATTGGGTAAAGTTTGGTTTTATTGAAAAAAGAAACCCACAAATTTCCTTCAACGAGCAATTTTATCTAGATGCTAACCCCCAGGTAGCAGCAGCAGTGGCCAACGGTAGTTTCTCAAGCGGATTTGAACATTATGCGCGGTTTGGAGCGGCTGAAGGTCGATCGCCCGTTGCCAGTACCACACCCACAGGATCTCAACTTCAAGAAATCTTAAAGCGCGGGTTTGTGCGGGTTGCAGTTAACGAGGATGCGATCGGATTTAGCAACCGGGAAGCCGACGGTTCTTTTAGTGGGATTGGCATTGATTTTAGTCGCGCCATTGCCACTGCTTTGTTTGGGAACCCGAATGCAGTAGAATTCGCAGTCGTCAAAGCCGGTGAAGACTTTAATAGTGTTGCCAGTGGCGCAGTGGATATCGCCGCCACTTTGCCCACTCAATCTGTGCTCCGCGATGCCAGTTTAGGAGTAGATTATTCGCCTACCGTTTTCTTCGACACTCAAGCGGTATTGGTGCGTGGTAATAGTGGAATTAGTTCTGTTAACCAGTTATCAGGAACAACCATCGGCGTATTAGCAGGAACGCGCTCTGGGCAAAATTTAATAGATGCCGCTCAACGTGCCGGAATCGCCCTCAACATCCAAACTTTCCCCTCACAAGATGCTCTGTTTGGCGCTTACGATGCGGGACAAATCGGTGCAGTTTCGATTAATCGCGGGGTGCTGAGCAATCGCATTCCCACCTTATCCAATCCGGGAAATCAAGTCATCCTGGATGAAGCCATTTCCAAAGAGCCTTTAGCACTCATCGTGCCGGAAAATCAGTCTGAATGGGCTGATGTGGTGCGGTGGGCGGTCAACGCTCCCATCCAAGCCGAATTCTTTGGCATTAACTCCCAGAATGTGAATGAATTTCTTGATGGAAATTCCGCCAGTAAGCGCTTTTTAGGCGTGGAAGGGAATTTAGGAGAATCTTTGGGACTCAAAAATGATTTTGCCTTGAAAGTTATCCAACAAATTGGTAATTACGAAGAGATTTACAATCGCAATTTCAATCCCGAAGTGCTGCCGCGCCAGCTCAATGAACTAATGTTTGTCGAGCCTGGGGGACTGCTCTATTATCCACCCTTTTCGGGGACTGACGAATTAAGTGTACCCTTAGTAAATAACGACAACCGCAACGTTTTAGAGGAAGTTTTAGACCGGGGTTTCGTGCGCGTTGGGGTGAGAAATGATGCACCTGGACTGGGTTTTGCTGACCCCAACGGCAATTTAACCGGATTTGATGTGGATTTGGGTCGGGGACTAGCAGCTTCCCTATTTGGCGACCCCAACGCAGTGGAATTCGTAATTCAGAAAACGGGGGCTCAGCGCTTCAGCGATGTCGCCAATGGCATCGTTGATGTAACTAGCCGCAATGCCACCCACAACCTCAAGCGGGATGCTTTGCTGGGGGTAGATTTTGCCCCCATTAATACTTACGATGCTCAATTTGTAGTAACACCAACCGCCAGCGGAATTACCTCTTTTGAACAGCTTGCAGGTCGCCGAATTGGCGTGAGTGCAAATACCACTTCTGAGGCAACTCTGCGAGAAAAACTGAGTGCTTCGGGTATTAATGCGGAAATCGTAGCCTTAGATAGCTTCCAGACCCTATTTGATAGTTATATCAAGGGCGAATTGGATGCGCTCACCGGCGATGGAGGTCTGATTATCTCTCGTCTTCTCACCTTACCCCCAGAGCAGCGAGACCAGCATCAGCCCTTTCCAGAAGTCTTGGGAGAGGAGCCTTTAGCAATGGTGGTGGACGAGAATCAATCCCAGTGGAAGGATGTGGTTTCTGGCGTTACTTATTCTCTTTATGAAGCGTTAGAACTGGGTTTAACTTCAGAAAATGTGCGCCAGGAAATCAATAGCTCAGATCCAGTTGTTCGCCGCTTTTTGGGAGTGGAAGGAAATGTGGGTGAAAGTCTGGGTTTGTCGAATAATTTTGCTTTGAATGCGATTTCCGCAGTGGGGAACTATAGCGAAATGACCGCTCGCAACTTCCCGGGTATTCCTGTTAGCCCTTTGCAAGCGCCTTATACCGAGGGCGGTGTCTTGTTCTCGGTTCCTTTTGCTTGATTGGCTTGAATCGGGGTGATTCATGAATCACCCTGACAACAATAAACCTTGAATATTGGCTAAGGACACTGAATCCAATCTTTAGCCGGATAAATACTCAGACTAGACTCAGCTAGATGTTTGCGGGATTGGGGTGCAACGAAAAAAGTAACAGAAAAATGTTCCTTCACATCTATCTTTCACCACCTTTAAAATCATGTCAAATTCTCAATCACTTATTGCAACAGACATTCGGTATTGTCCTGAAGATATAGAGAAAGCATTTTGGCAGCTATGGCAGCAGAATCGAGATTATCTTTACCGTTGCTGTGTCAAGTGGATGGGAGGGAATCCTACTGATGCCGAAGAGGTGCTCAGTCGCGCCATGCTCAAAGCTTGGGATAAGTTACCAGACTATGCCGAAAAAATCACCAACCTCCGAGCTTGGCTACTTTGCTTAACCCATAATCTCTGTATAGATATACACCGAGAACGTCGCCGGAAAGCAATGCAAATGGAGGATATTGAAGAAGTAGCTGCTACAGGAAATTCAGCATTTATTTCTGGTTTGAACTCTCCTGAAGAAGCACTTCTACATCATGAGTTGGGACAGTACATTCGCCGCGCTATTGATACTCTTCCTTCTCGATTACGCAATCCGTTTATTCTGCGTTACTGCCACCAGATTGCCTATCAAGATATTGCCCAAAAACTTGCTCTCTCGCTCAATAACGTTTACAAGCGCATTCAACAGGCACGAGAAATTCTGCAAAAGCGTTTGAGCAGGTATTTGTCAGGGTTGGATGATGGTTTGTTAGATTCCTCCGAGTCGTCTCAAAAGGGGGACGTTGCCTCGATCGGGGATGATTTTGCTGTAGGGGTAGTGCCCCCGTGCCTACCGCGTCAAGATGGTGGGGCGATTCCCTACGGGATAGCTTCGCTTGACGCAGGGGAATTGCCCCTACAATCCGATGAAACGATCGCATCCGACTCGATCGCCCCCATCCCTCAGAAAATGGGCGAGACAATTAATTATCAGGTAACAGCAATATGTCTAGAAACACTACATTCCGGGTGGTATCCCTCACTCAGTCCTCTGGGGTGGAGTTGAATGCTTACCTGGTTGGAGACTCCAAGCCAACCCGACAAGAGCAGAAGCTGAAAACATTAAGTGAGTACGTGCAGCAGTATCCTTCTGGGTGGAAGAAACGGTTGGAATTGGCGAATCTGCTGTATGAAATGGGTCATATCGAGCAGGCGGTTGAGGAATATCGCCAAGTGATCGATCGGCAGCAACCACCATCGATCGGCGTGCGGTTGCAATTGGGGAAACTCTTGCAGCTTATGGGACGAGAGGTTGAGGCAGTAGCGGTTTATGAAAGTGCCTCGGCCAATGCACGCAATCAGGCGACTCGGCAGCATATCAGCGGATCGATCGCACTCTGTAGAGGTGACACTCAGGCAGCGATACTGGCTTTTGAGTCGGCGGCTTCCCTAGAACCAGATAATGCGGCTCACTGGCTGGCGTTGGGGCAGGTGCAGATAGGGAGAGGGGATGCGGTTGCAGCTTTGCGAGCGTTCGATCGGGTTTTGTCACTGAACCCGGATGATGTTGTAGCGCTGATTGACAGCTACGACGCGAGTCAGGCGGTGGGGAATGTGCGCCAAGCGCAGCGGCGGTTGAGCAAAGCGCTAGAGGTGGCTCCGGGTGATTTCCGAGCGCTCAAACGACTGGCGGATACTCGTTGCCGGATGAGATTGGTATCGGGTGAGGAGGGGAAGCAGACTAAAAAAATAATTAGTTCTGTACTGCAACTGGCTCCTGATGCGGCGGATGCCCGCGAGTTGCTGGCATATTATCACGTTTTCCGGGGGGAGTCGGCTAACGGAGTTGGGGTGTTGGAACGGTTTACTGAGGAACACCCGAATCATCCGAGGGGTTGGTATTCCTATGGGCGGTGCTTGTTCCATACCGGGGAATATCAGAGGGCGGCTGAGGCGATGCTGAAAGCTTATCGTCTGTATCCCCAGGATTGTGAAATTTATCGGGCGTTGTGCGAGATTTTGCCTTTAACCTCTCCCCCAGCTCCTCTCGATCCCCCTAAATCCCCCTTAAAAAGGGGGGAGCCAGAGGAGGCAAAGTCTTCTCCTTCACGGGGGGAGCTAGAGGAGGCAAAGCCTTCTAACTGCACGGGGGGAACTCCTCTGGAAGTCCCCCTTTTTAAGGGGGATTTAGGGGGATCGAACCCTGAAGTAACCCTTGCATCAATAGTAGAGGAGATGCTCGATCGTTTTCCCGATCGCTGGAGTGTTTGGACGACGGCGGGGCGGGTGTTGGTGGAAAGTTTTCAGGAGATTGAGCGAGGGTGTGGTGTCTCTGTGCGGGGGACGCAACTTGAGCCGCAGTTACCTGATGCTTGGTTTGGTCACGGGCGGGTGTTGGCGCTGGCGGGGAAACACCGGGAGGCGGTGGAGGCTTTGGCGCAAGGATGGCAGTTGCTACCGGAAGAGGGGCGTTATCTGCAATCTGTGTCTGCTGCGGTGTGGCTGGGGGAGAGTTATCGAGTGTTGGGGGATGAGGTGGCGAGTCGGAAATGGTTGGAAAAGACTGGTCAGTCTCAGGAATTGATGGAGTTTGACCCGGCTATGGCTGGTTACTGGCAAGGAAGAGCGTTGTTGGGGTTGGGGGATGTGACGGAGGCTGTGGAGGCTTATCGAAGTGCGCTGAGTCGGCGGTTGCTCTACCCTTTTCGCGGGGAGGTTGAGGAGGCTGTGAAACGGTTGAAAGGTAAGAGGCGAAAGGGATGTCGTGCTAAAGCGTAGAGCCTTGACTTCTTCGGGAAGTCTGGGATCTGAACCTCTCAGAGTGCATTGAGTTGGGAAAAAACAGCCTCTAACTCGAAAAATTCAGAAATTGACCTCTGGATTCGTCTTATAGGTGTAGAGACAAAAATCAAATTTCGTCTCGACTAATCTCGAACAAAATTGAGGATAAAACCTCAATCAGAAACAACAACTAAAACTAGCAAAAAGGAGAAAAATAATGCGACGCTTGAGATTCTAACATCAAAAATCAATTCTGATAGTGGAATATTTATCAGTAATTGAACATCTGTGATTAAAAATTGATGTAGTAGGGTAGGCACTGCCGTCAGCGCCTACCCTAGATATTTTGTTGCTGACCTTAAGTTAAGGACAAAACCTGGTGCAATGGGTGGAAATTAAAATTCTTGTGCTGAGGGTACGTTGATCTAGGAAAAAACAGCCCCTAACTCGAAAAATTCAGAAAGTGACCTCTGGATTCGTCTTATAGATGTAGAGACAAAAATACAACTTCGTCTCGCCTCAAATCAGAAAATCGACAAGTAACACCATCATGAATTCAATGAAAAAAACTATGCGATTGGCCAAGATTTTGGCATTTGCTCTGTCAGTTTTGATCTTCTGTTTTCCTACAGCAGCAATGGCAGATACTTGCTCTTCTCCTGAAAATCCTGTAATTCCGCAGCCATTGAGACAGATTAAAATTGATAACGGAAGTTTCAATGTTGATACAAATATAAGATGCCTGAAAGAATCAAAAAGAATTGACACTGCTGTAGTTTCCTTAAAGCCTTCTACTGCAACTGGAATAATTGACAAGATTGAAATTACTGGTCCTGGGGGAAAACGTGAGTTTGGTTGTATGCCTAGCAAAGTGCAGCAAGGTACTAACCTAATTGAATTATGCGGTGGACCAGCGATTTTAGAAGCTGGAGATGTCAGATATCAGGCACAAGGAAGTGGTTTTGGAACAGAACCCGCGATCTTAAGCATTAACTTCAAATCTAACTAATGGTAATCAAAAAGATAAACTCATTAGTTGGGATAAAAGAGTTAATATAGCTGTCTTTTCAAACACACATAGCTAAATGTTCTTCAATATATCACTATTTGTGTTTGAATTTTATGCGATTTTTGCTCATACCAATTTTTTATGAGGCTGCATAGAATCCGATCCCCCCTAACCCCCCTTAATAAGGGGGGGACAAGAGGGTGGTCAAAGTCAACCCCTACTCTCCTTATTAAGAGGGATGCGAGGGGGATCGAAATATATGCAACAACCTATTAAATTGGTATCAGCTAATAAACTTAACCATAAAAGTCGCAATATAACTACTGAAAATAACTCATTTAATCCATGATAAACATTCAAGAAAGCCCTAGGGGCAAAATATTCAATTCAGACTTAGCTTTGATCGCATTCTGTTTCTTCATAGCTTTATTTGGATTGGGTTACACTCTCACAATATTGCCAGAAATCGCACAATCTCAGTTAAGCAATCCAAATAGGATTTGTATTACTGGCGGTTGGAAATTTGGCTTAATTGTCACGCACATTCTCACTTTTGCGCTGATTCCGCTAGCAATGAGAATTTTTTACGACGGTTTAAAAAATTTGGGATTGGGGTTCAAAGTGATTTTTGCTTCCCAACTAGGTCTAGCTTTTATTATGGTAGCGATCGCCGCTGAAATTGGCTGGCACGTTACCCAATGCTGGTATTATCAAAACGATTTCACCATGCTGAATTTTATGTTCTACTTTTTCTTGATTTCAGCATTTGTATTGTGGTCAGATGGCCTGGTTATCAAGACAACTGCCCTCACGAGATTAGTTAACATTTTGTTCGCCATCAGTTTGTTGGTTATATCAATTTTATACCCTTTAGGTTATAAAGCTGACAACCCTACCTTTAAAGTGCCAATTTATATTGCACTTACTATAGTTTTTGGAGTCTTGACCTACCGAGGTTATCAGCTTCTCAAAGATTGGAAGATTATTCTAGTCCCAATTTTTTCAGTAGGAGTAAACTTAACTTTTGTATTTCTTCTCGACAAATATGGAGGCGATCCCTATACCAACCCCCAAGTCGCTTTAAATGCTTTATTTCATATTCTTCATGACTTAGGTGGAACAGAAGCAGGAGTTGCTATCTTCACTTGGTTAGTTTACAGCAAAGGCATTGCTGAATTCAGTCACGGTAATCAAGAAAAATTAGCAATAGAAAATTAGCAAATATGGTTATATCAATAGCTGATTCCTTGCCGATTAACAACATTTTGTTCATGATTTATCCCCTTGGACATCTCGGTATAGCTCTGATTGAATGGGTATTACTAGGTTGGGGGATTCTGCTGTGGCGGCTATCACCCAGCTTAGCGATGATTGTTTTACCTTTATTGCTAGCCAGCCTTAGCTATGACAATTTCATTCTGTCCGTAGGAAATTTAATTGGTGAAGGAGAGCTTTTAGAAATTCTCAGTAGGGTTCGCTTTCTCTTGCACGACTTAATTGTGCCGCTGTTCATTGTAATTGGTGTTGAACTTGCTCACCGTGCTGGAGCAGCTTGGGCGACTACAATAGTGCGAGTTTTATCTTGGGTAGTTGCATTCGGACTCGCGGGGATAGATATTACCACCAACTACATAGGATTGGAGTTGGAGCCAAGGTTTTTTGCGGAAATTTTGCGTTATAGCCCTGCTAACTTAACTGGCCCACCAATTATTACCATTGTAGTTAATTTGTTCATGCTACTGATTGGTATCGGTATCTGGGTCAGGCTGAAATGGTCGTGGTTATTTGTAGGAACATTTATTGCCCTACTTGGTAATGCTATGCCTTCATCTACAGTAGGTACACTCCCTGGTAGCGCATCTGAATTAGTAATGGCTCTAAGTTTGCTGTTAACAGAGGATAAAGTACAGATAATCGGCAAAAAACTAGCTAGAAACCAACAACAAGAGAATATATTTATGGTCAATAAAAATCCCGAAGCCGCGTTTGAGTGGGAGCATATTATCCCCAAAGATGGCTACAAAATATATCAGTCAGGGAGTCACATTAAAGGAAATTTTATCCAAGTTTTCGCTCCTGATGCTCCTTGCCGGGATGGGGAAGGAAAACTGAGGTTAATTACTTACTTGCACGGCTTTGCTTTGTGTCTGCCAAAATTCTATGAATCTCATTTAGAAGAATTGGCTAAGCAAGGCTATTATGTAGTTTTTCCTGATTTTCAAAACAGCCGCTATCCCGACGATATAACAACAAACAAAGCCAGTGAAGAAAAAGAACCCTTATCTTTTTGGTTGAACATTTTGAGTAAAGTAGTTTCAAAATGGGATAAATTCAAGATAGAGGATACTTTACTGCAATATCGGCGAAAGAAGATTGGCCCGGTTGTCCGCAAGCTCCTCAAACCTACCCTGTTCAAGTACCTTCGCCTTTCCTTAGCCTTGGTCGTACTATTTTTAGTAATCAAATTGTTCAAAAACCGCTATGGAAAGAATCTGAAGCAGCTTATTTACACTGTTGACCTCAGTCTTTTACACAGTCCCGTGGAATGGATTCAACAAGCTATCGGCCTAACTGATGCAGCTTGGAAAAAATTAGGTCAAGATAATCCCAGTCTTGCTCAATCGGAGTTTGATTTTTATGTGTTCGGTCATTCTTTGGGAGGATTATTAGCCATGAGTTGGCCTCTCTATATCGAGGAAAATCAACAAAAGTTTTTACCCAAACAGATTCTTACTGCCGCTCCAGCCCCAAGTACGGACATGGGCATTCCTCAGATAGCCATCTGGATTTTAAAAATCTTCAATTCTCCGTTTACTGCCAAACCAATAAACATCCGTCAAATCGGCAGTAGGTTAATTCTACCCATTGGAATTTTGCATGGAGCAGATGACAAAATTGTGAAGCCTGGTTTTTGGATTGACCGCGCATTTGGGCAAAAAACATCTAATTTTGATTGCATCGCTAGTCACACGAAGAAAATTTACTTTTCGCTGTCTAATAAGGAGTCGAATCCTCCCTTAATTGCCTTTCACAACCAGGCCGTAACCGACACCACGTATTTTGATGATGCGTTATTTGCCAAGTTAGGTGGAGTCAAGAAACAGCCAAATATTTATAATAGCCAATATATTTGGCGAGGGTTCGATCTGGTCGTGACAAACCAAGCCGATGTTAACGAGTTACTCGATAAATTCAACCAGCCAGGAAGTTTGATCGAAGTAACAGATACTTTGCCCGAAAAATCTATTGATTTTACCAAGATAGCGATCGCTCTGTTAGTTGGGCTGACTTTTTTGGGGTTAGGATATTGGTTCTGGCAATATTACACACCTGTGTAATCTCAACCCATTCTCGGATCTCTAAAAATTCAGATATTCACCAGGGCGATCGTCTAAAAATGTAACAATGAAAAATGACAGCTAAGATTTCGTTCTCAATTCCAATCCTAACTAAAGGTTAGGCACTGTTCACTTAAAAATTAACCGATCGGGGAGGATACCATGACATTCAAAATTCTCAGCTTAGATGGCGGCGGCATCCGGGGAGTATTATCTGCTACAATTCTCAAGCAGGTAGAGACAACCATACAAGAAAAGACTGGTCAGAAATTGCATGAATATTTTGACTTGATTTCTGGCACATCCACTGGCTCAATTCTGGCGGCGGCGATTACCTGTCAGATGAATGTTCAGCAAATGATTGATTTCTACTTAGAAGAGGGAAAAAATATATTCCTACCGTCGGTTCGTGAGGCTCGAAAATGGAGAAAAGTAAGTCAAGCTCTCGGCAGTAATTTGTTATACCCCCACGAACAGGGAGAGCAGGGTTTAGCTAAAATATTGCAGAAAAAATTGATTCACCCGGAGTTGGGTTCTCCGAAAATGAGCGAGATCGATCGACCCTATATTCTGATACCTGCTTATGACGTTTATTCCCGAAACACAACGTGGTTTACGAATAACCCGGCCGATGCAAAAACGTGGTACGACAACATTGAACTCTGGAAAATCTGCACTGCCTCAGCATCAGCACCCACGTTTTTCCCCCCTTACAACCTCCCCTATAACGAGGAGCAAAGTCTTCCCCATATCGATGGCGGTGTCTCAGCCAATAACCCGGCGTTAGTGGCGATCGCCCACGCTTTGTTGATTGAAAAACAAAACAAATTACAATTGAGCGATATTGCTGTCCTCTCCATTGGCACTGGCAATACAACTTGTCCCTACAGCTATGAAGAGATCAATGAGTGGGGACAGTTGGGCTGGGCTCGGCGCCTACCGGATATGTTCATGAATCCTGCTGCTCAAAATTCTGAAGCTATCTGTTACCAAATCATGGAAAGTACAGGGGGGGATTATCTGCGTTTGGATTTCGATCTAAACCAGCGCTTCCAAGGAGAACAACAGCCCGGTCGTCTGCGACGCACGCTGACCAAGCGAGAAAAGCCCTACAACGAATACATTAAAACACAGAAGAATCAGTCTAAAGAAATCAGCGAAGAGATCGACAATCCTGACAATTGTGAAGAACTGAAAGATGCCGCTGAATGCTATCTCGATTGTGGAGAAGTTTACTATAAGAACCAAAAGGTTCCAGTTGTAGAGGCAATTCAACAGTTTATCAAGTTGGATTAGCATTGCTGCTTTAACCACCGGCAGCATCTCACTTTGGCAGCCCAGCTAGAAATCTAAGTTGTGAGGCAGGAGGCAGGAGGCAAGAGGCAGAAGGAAGGAGCCAGAAGAAGTGTTTTTACAAATATGAGATGCTCCCTTAACCACCTTCCCCTACTTGCCGAACCTCTGCTCTTTAAAACAGCCCCTGCTTAATAAGAATGCTATCCAAATTAAAACTGCCAAAGTAAAAGTATAAATCGTGCCTGTAGACAAACTCCCCTAACTCATGGAACTTATTTGGTTCTTTAAAACCCTCAACAAATACATTGCCTCCTACAAATGGCAATTCATTTTACTCTTTATCTGCCTGATATTCGACGCAGCATTCGATTCAGTCTTCCGAGCCAGCTTAAAATTTATCATCGATGCCGCCATCGTTCCCCAAAACTATAGTCTTCTGGTTCTAATCCTGTCATTGCTAGTCGTCGGAGCAATTCTATATGCCTGCATCGGTTTGCTAGGAATTTTCCTCGGAGCGCGTTTGGGCATTTTAATCACCAACAATATCCGACACTCTCTATTCGAGCATCTCCAAAGCCTTTCAATGGAGTTTTTTGGGCGACGTTCAGCCGGGGATATTGTCAATTGTCTGATTGCCGATGTCCAAAAGGTGGAAAACGGTGTAATTACAATGGGGCTGACAGTTGTTGTGTTAGAACTGTCTAACTTCCTATTTTCTCTGGTTTTCCTCTTCTTCCTCAACTGGCAATTAGCCCTGCTCAGTTTAATCGGTTTAACCCTCTGCACCATTGCCCCAGCAAAAATAGCCAGCCTTGCCACCGAAGTCGGCTATAAGTTGCTGCAAAAAGAAGGACAGATTGCCAGCGTCGTCGAAGAGAATATCCTCTCGCAAACCGTTGTCAAGATATTCGGGCTGGAGAACCAAATGACTGAGGATTTTTCCAGGGATTTGAATGACTTAAAACAGGTTTATGTCCGCGCAACCTTTCTCTCCTACTTAGTGCAGAAAGCTCCCATGATTGGTTTTGTCATGACGCAGCTTATCGTTTTAAGTATTGGTGCAGTGATGACCTACAGGAACACAATTTCTGTAGGAACTCTTACCTCCTTTCAAGTTTTAATGCTAGGATTGAATCTCAATATTCTCGGTTTAACTTCGTCACTGCCTGCATTTATCGATGGAGTAGCAGGGCTGCAACGCATCAGCGATATTTTATCAGAAACTCCGGCGATTCAGGATGCACCGGGTGCGATTGATTTACCTCACTTTTTCAGTGATATTAACTTTGACAATGTTACCTTTAGCTACTCCCAAGATAGAGGAGGAGTTAAAAATCTATCCCTGAAAATTCGCCAAGGAGACTTCGCGGTATTTGTCGGTGAAAGTGGAGCCGGCAAAAGTACAATTGTCAACTTGCTGACGCGATTTTATGACCCTGATAAAGGACGCATTCTGTTTGATGGAATTGATTTGCGTCATGCAACAATACGCTCCCTTCGTTCTCAAATTGGACTGGTTTCTCAGGATGTAATTCTCTTTAATTGCTCGGTGCGGGAAAACATCCGCATGGGCTATCTACAAGCCTCTGACGAACAAGTCGAAGCCGCAGCCAAAGCCGCCGAGATTCACCAATTTATTTTGTCCTTACCCCAAGGCTACGACACACCAGTTGGTGACAGGGGCGGACAGTTATCAGGGGGACAACGGCAAAGAATTGCCTTAGCTAGAGCCTTGGTAAGAAATCCAGCAATTCTGATTCTGGATGAAGCCACATCCGCCCTTGACCCCGCCACAGAAGCCGAAATCCTCGCCACTATCGAGCGCATCACCAAAGAACGCACAGTGATTTTCATCACCCACCGCATGGCCCATGCCTTGCGTGCGGATGTCATGTACGTGCTGGAAAACGGCAGCTTGGTTGTTAGCGGTTGACACCAATTTTTTATGAGGCTGCATAGAATCCGATCCCCCCTAGCCCCCCTTAATAAGGGGGGGACAAGATTCCGCTCACTCAAAGTCAACCCCTACTCCCCTTCTTAAGGGGGATTTAGGGGGATCGAGATATATGCAACTTCACATTAAATTGGTATGACACACAGATTTGACCTGTACTGAACATTTTGGAGTTAAAAATTATGACCGGCACAAATGATTACAAATGGCTAATTCCCTCTTCTGCTAACCTAGGCTCGAAATCTCTTGAAGAAGAGAAAGCTTTATGGGATAAAAGTCACGAAGATTATACCAACACCTCTTTCAGCATCACCCAAGACCCCAAAATCTGCAAAAACTTAATCCGTCCAGAGCGTTCTCCCGGCTATGATATTTCCAACTCGCCTGACATCAAAGTCCTAATTCCCGGTTGCGGCTCGGAAATTTATCTTCAGAAAACTTTACTAGAATTTTGCCCCCAAATTGGACAAATCTACTGTACCGATTTTTCCAAAACAGCGATTGAAAAAGCACAAGGACACTGGAAAACAGCAGATGGAGATTCCCGACTCAACGATCGGCAAATCGTGTTTGAGGAAGTTGACTCCACGCGAATCACCGAACAAAAACCGGAGTGGAACGAGAAATTTGATTACGTCCTACTCGCAAATTCCGTGGTTTCCAGTGAGGATAAAACCAACCGCGAGATGATTCGGGAATTTGGGAAAGTTCTCAAGCCCGGTGGCAAGATATACGGATATTTTCCAACCACCTTATGCTTCTTAGAAATTGCCTATTTTAGTCGCAAACACGCTCACTGTGTTACAGAGGGATTTATCGATGTCTACGGCAATAAAGTTTGGGATGCTGAGTGGCAAGAGGCTCAGATTTATTACACTCCCTTGCGGTTAAATCGCATCTTTAAAGAAGCGGGATTAAAACAACTCAGTTTGGAGATGCAGTTTTTGGACTATGAGCCTTTTGTTTCCATGTTTAAAGAGATGATAGATCATGACGACCCGGATATCTTTCTCTGGCATCTTCTAGTTCGTTATGAAAAATAGGACTTAGGCATTTGGGCGAAGCATCTGGCTTGATGCTTCGTTTCACTCAGCATGACACATAGGCTTTGCGTAATTAGGGACACCGCCCCGTGCCCTTCTTGGTGTCAACTTAACGTCAAACGTAGTACGGGTAAACTGTCTGACGATTAGGGCTCGATCCCCCCTAGCCCCCCTTCTTAAGGGGGGGACAAGAATCTTCTCAAAGTCAACCCCTACTCCCCAACAATCAGGCAGGGTGGATTAATTGTCAAAAGAGTAAACCAGTGGGGTTAGGCTATTTGCTGACGAGCACGCGCCAGATTTAATTGGTTTGTCTTGATGAGATAAACCGAAAAGTAATTCGCTAACATATTCAAGTTGATTGGCCATAAATCTCAAAGCTTCAGGAAGTGTATTTGTACCGAGCATCCGAGCTAGAGATACTAAAAATTGTCTGACCATTGCCCAATTCGCAGGCGCATTACCGCCTCGATGAATGCAGTTATCCTCATTTAACGTCACATCTTTAACCCAATGCAGCCGATTCTCTATTAACCAATGTCCTCGAATTGCCGACGCAAATTGGCTGGCCGACCAATCCTTGCTACTTAAATAATAATGTGTTTCGTGGAAATAAACTAACCGACGACGACTTTTTTTGCCTTCCCACCTACGGCCGGTTCTTGTTATGGCAATTATGCGTTTGACACCCGCCCACGCTGGTAATAACTGAGCTGATACGGGATAAATTGTAGTAGAACGAGTTGTGGTGCGCCCGTGCAAGCGTTCTGAGGTTTGAGTTGAATCGAGCGCACCCACAGATTTGACTAATTTTTGAGCCAGTTTAAACAGACTGGATTGATTCTTTTTGATAGTAATTATGTAGTCATTGCCTCCATCAATAATTAACTGAACAGTTTTTTTTTGCATGTGCAGTGCATCGGCAGTAATTACTACTTGAGAACCCGCAAGTTGTTGCACGAGTTCTTCAACAACTTCGATTTCACTTCGCTGCTGATTCTCCATAACTTTATGTCGGACTACCCAGCCGCGATCGTGACTGTATGCAGAAACTAGACTCACAAAATTTTGGTAAGAACTATTACCGCCAACACTTGTGCTTTTGATACTTTTACCATCAATTGCCATCAATTCTCCTGGTGCTATCGATAATGTTTCCCCTGCCCATATATTAAAAAGGACGGCAATTACCTCAAAATCTAATGAGAGAATGATGTTTCTAAAAGTTGAGTCGCATGGAAAACGAATATCTGGTGGGAGGTGAAAGAGTTTTATCAGAGTAGAGCGATGATTTTTCGTAAATTCAGCTAAGGGCTTATATCCCCAATATCCCGTACAACTGCCCAATAAAATTATCATGAGTATCAGCCATAAGGGATGCCTAATCCCCCTCGGATGTCGGCGATCAGGTACTGATTTAATTGCTTCAATTAAATTCATTGTTGATGCACGGCTTAGGATAGTCGAGCGCGATCGGACTCGAGCCGCTCGCGCTCGACTATTATAATTTACTTGGGGACAATTAATCCACCCCCCTTATTAAGGGGGGCTAGGGGGGATCAGAATCTCCGCCTAAAAACGAGTAACTCCTATTCAATTAAATCGAAACTTTGTCAGCCAAAGTGACAATCTACCATGCAACTAAAATCAGCCGTACAGTGGATACCTCATCCCGACGGTTATTGGATACTTCGCAATCCCGAAGACATTACCTGTATTCAAGTTGACGACTTTGACAAACAGGTAATTTTGCAACTAAGTCAACAACCACTAACTAATATTCTCGCTGAATACGACCTGGATTTAGAAGACGTGCAAAATCTCTTAAGAGACTTAGCACAAGCAGGAATGCTAGAAGGAACCAAGCCACCGAAAGCCAAATTTAACCTGCTATCCTTCACAATTCCCCTAGTCAATCCCGATGTTTGGCTATCGCGGCACATCGACAAATTCCGCTGGATTTGGACATGGGAATTTGGCTTTTTTCTGTGCGCTTTCATCGCTTCCTCTGTAGCTGTGTGGTTGGCTTCCTCTGCCGAAGTCGCAGCCTCACATCAGCAGTTGTGGATAGCGGGAAAAAATGAGAATATTTTCAAATTTGTATTGCTGACAATGCTGGTAATAGCTTTGCACGAACTCGGTCACGCTTTCACGCTAAAACACTACGGCGGTATTGTTAAAGAAATTGGATTATTGTTTATGTGTTTCATCCCTGGATGTTACACAGATACAACCGACCAATACAGTTTAGTCCGGCGGAAACAGCGGGTTTTAGTAGTAGCCGCCGGAGTATTAATCCAAGTAACAATTTGGGCATGGGCTGTTTGGATGTGGCTGTTATCTCAGTCCAATCCGGTTTGGCATCAAATTAGTTATTTGTTGATGGTAGCCGCCTTGCTGACAGTTGCAATTAATTTAAATCCGTTGAATAGATTCGACGGTTATTATTGGTTAGTAGCAGCAACTGGCATTAACAATCTGCGACAAAGGTCGTTTGATTTTTATGTAGACTTGTTGCGGAGGGAGGAGATTGAGGAAACAGCAGAAACGCAATGGGTTTTGGCGGCTTACGCGCCTTTGAGTATACTTTATACTGTTTGGGTTTTGAGTTATCTAGCGTCATTGCTGGGTAATTTGGTTTTGCGGGTTTGGAGTTTTTAACCGCAGATTTATCACAGGCGGGACGCCCGTGCCACGAAATGCAAATTGATTATTTTAGGGGTTTACTGCAATGAATGTTTATCAAAAGTTGGGAATTGTTGGCGGAAGTTTAAGTTTGGCAGTTGTTAGTCAATGTTTTTCTGTACAAGCTGCTACTCTTACTCAAACTTATACTGTGGATCTGGGTTCCCAGCCATTAAATAGTAGCACTAATGTGGTTTTGCCTAAATTTAATTCGCTGTTAGGAACGCTATTAAGGGCTTATGTTACAGTTAAATCTACTGTTAATAACACTGTTAGCATTACTCCTTTGACTGGAGATTTTATGGGGACGGCGGCGAGTAATGCAAATATTGCTGTGAATATTCCGCTGTTAAAAGTTGACCCTAATTTGACTTTGAGTGTGTTAGCAAGTCCACCGGAAACGAGGATTGCTAATGGCGCTACAGGAAGTGTTAGCGGTTCGGCTTCGGGTACGGTGTCAAAGAGTTATGATTCCCAGCAGTCTCTGAGTGCGTTAAGTGGATGCGATGGAGATACTTTTATCGCAGGTTTGGTGACAACGGGTTTTACTCAAATTCAGGGGAATCCTGTTAGGGGAAGTTTCGATGGTAAGGTTGCGACTAACACTACAGTTAGTGCAATTTATGAGTATGAACCTGTGCCGGAACCGATGACTGCTGTTGGTACGTTGCTGGCTGCTGGAATGGGTTTGTGGTGGAAGAAAAAGGCGGCAAAAAAGGTGTAATATTAATTTGGAGATCCCCCTAGCCCCCTTAATTAACCAGGGTGGATAGGGGGAATCTCAAAGTTCTCCCTATTACTCGCAGCCCACAAAAAAAATAAATTCCCCAAAACACTTGACAGATTCGCGGAGGTATGGCAGAGTAGTAATTCGTGACCGATGCGGAACTGGCGGAATTGGTAGACGCGCATGATTCAGGTTCATGTGGTGCAAGCCTTCCGGGTTCAAGTCCCGGGTTCCGCATTCCCAAGGCAGAAGGAAGTTTGGGGTTAACCCGATACAGGCAATAACCCCATTCGCTCTGCTGAATTAAACAATGCTGACAAGTATTCAAAACCCCCTAGTTAAAGAAATTCGCAAGCTGCACAGCTCGAAGGGACGCAGGGAACAACAATTATTTTTACTCGAAGGGACGCACTTGCTCGAAGAAGCTTGCGCGGCAAAATACCCGCTAGCAACGGTTTGCTGCACTCCCGAATGGCTGGATCAGCACGGGCAACTTTGGCAGCAAGTTGGTAATTTAGCCGATCGCACCGAATTAGTAAGTGCCAAAGTGTTAGAGTCGATCGCCACTACAGTCCAACCCGACGGCATTGTCGCCACCGCACCCCGCACCGCAACAGAACCCGCAAAATTGTCAACTTTAGGAATAGCCCTAGAAACAATCCAAGATCCTGGCAACTTGGGGGCGATCGTCCGCACGGCTGCGGCTGCTAATGCCGACGGTTTGCTGCTGAGCGCAGACAGCGCCGATTTAGACCATCCCAAAGTGCTCCGCGCCTCAGCAGGAGCTTGGTTTAAGCTGCCAATGGCAGTCTGTCCAGATTTAACCGCCGAAGTCTCGGCCTATAAAAATCGAGGAATGCAAATTTTAGCAACTGTCGCCGGAGCCAGTTTAAGTTATTGGGAAGTAGATTTGCGAGTGCCGACGCTGATAGTTTTGGGCAACGAAGGCTCTGGTTTGTCGGAAGAATTGAGGAGTTTAGCCGATCGACAAATCCAAATCCCCCTGAGTCGTGGCGTAGAATCTTTAAATGTGTCGATCGCCGCAGCCCTCATCTTGTACGAAGCTCAACGGCAAAGAAGTCAGTCGATTTTAGATTTTAGATTTTAGATTTTAGATTGAAGCATTGAGCCCACGGATAAATTCGGGGGCCAGTTTATCCGATACAGGTTTTTTATTTCTGGACGGATGAATCCGGGGGCTTGTCTCCTGGATGTTTTCGGTCATTAGTTATTAGTCATGACTCATTAGTCATTATCTGTTGGGGCGGGTTCATCAATACCTGTAACTTCATATTCAGGGCCGCCACGGGGGGCTGCCCCTACAAGATAATGAAACAGCCCTGCCCCTCTACCAATCTCCCCCTCTGAGATGTGGCGGCTTTTGTTTATATTGATGCACACTGTAAAGCCAGGAAAGCGGGTACTCTCGTATCAACAGTTCAGGCTGGCATGAAATAAATATGAAGAAGTGTAGCCAAGTGCTCTCACAAATGTTAAGATTCTTAACATAACGTAGTATTGTGCTCGCCCCAACCAAAACCTAACCTGAGACGGTGCTGACTGGGAGTAGTAGCTAGCTACCATAAAATTAAGCCTCTTTAAATGGAAGGAAAGCGCAAGTCCCCGCCCGCTTTCCTTCCCAGCTAAAGCTAGGGGTTTGCGACTACCGCAAACCTTTAGAGGCACAGATCCTCAGCGGGAAAAGCTCATGAAAACTCTTAAGTCCTCAGATACAGATTCTGTTCGCGCTTACTTGCGGGAAATCGGCCGCGTTCCCTTGTTGACCCACGAGCAAGAAATACTCTACGGGAAACAGGTACAGCGCTCAACCGCACTGCATCAGGAGAAAAATATTTTAGCCGAAGAGTTAGGCCGCGACCCGACGGCGGCTGAATGGGCACAGGCAGTTGGGCTGTCTGAGGCACAGTTGCAGCGGACGATCGAACACGGGGAAAGGGCAAAGCGCCAAATGGTGGAAGCCAATCTCCGCCTGGTAGTGTCTGTTGCCAAGAAATATATCAAGCGCAACGTAGATTTACTGGATCTTATTCAGGAAGGCACGATCGGGATGCAGCGGGGAGTAGAAAAATTTGACCCGACTAAGGGCTACAGATTTTCTACTTATGCTTATTGGTGGATTCGTCAGGCAATTACTCGGGCGATCGCCGAAAAAGGCCGCACCATCCGCTTACCGATCCACATCACCGAAAAGCTCAACAAAATTAAAAAAGCTCAGCGCCAACTTGCTCAACAGCTTGGTCGCGCGGCCACGGCTGCTGAATTGGCATCCGAGTTAGAATTGACTCCCAAACAGATTCGCGAATATCTCGATCGGGCGCGCCTGCCACTTTCCCTGGACTTGCGCGTGGGAGACAATCAAGATACAGAGTTGGGCGATTTATTGGAAGATACGGGTACTACCCCGGAAGATTTTGCCCTGCAATCTTCCCTGCGGACTGACTTAGACCAGCTAATGGCGGAACTGACTCAGCAACAGCGAGAAGTGCTCGCCTTGCGGTTCGGTTTAGAAGACGGGCAAACCCTAACTTTGGCAAAAATAGGCGATCGTCTCAACATCAGTCGGGAACGAGTGCGGCAAATAGAACGGGAAGCTTTGACCAAACTCCGCAAGCGCAAGCAAGATATCAACGATTATCTAGCCAGCTAGGTAGATTGGGGATTGGCGATCGGGTCCCCCCCACTCGCAATCCCCAATCTAAAATCGTAAAAACCGCCGCTTTTAATTCGGTTGTGCCCACTTGGTTGCTATGATTGTCCTGCTACATTAGTAATTACTTAGTAATAAAGATCAGCAGCGATCAGATAAGGGTTATTTAATTTAACCGCCCGCGTCTAACATAACAAGCTGTGTCTGAAACGGAGGTACTCGTGAGCAACTCATCTAATAAATCCCCAGAATTCTTTGAAGAAGACGGAGAAAATGCCAACTTATTATGGCAATACGTGCAGTCAATGGCTCCCGACACAGTTTCTCAGTTGTCTAAGCCGACTTCTCACGAAGTGTTTCAAGTAATGGAGCGAAATATTGTTGGACTATTGGGGAATTTGCCTTCGGAACACTTCGGGGTGACAGTGACTACCAGTCGCGAACATTTGGGTAGATTGCTCGCCTCGGCTATGATTAGCGGTTATTTTCTCAAAAATGCCGAACAGCGAATGACTTTTGAAAAGTCCATACAAGCCAGTGAGAGACATGGCTCGGACGATTAGTAGATTCTTAACATTTAAGTGATCCAAGTGTCAAGCCCCCCCTCGCAAGATGGGGGCTTAATATTTTAGATTTTAGATTTTAGATTTTAGATTTTAGAGGGTTGATTTTAGATTAAATAATTGAATAATTATTGATATTATTCTTACATTCCCAATTCCCCATTCCCCATTCCCCATTCCTAATTAATATGTCTCTTCCTCCTGTTGCCCACAAAGTTATCGGCGTTGCTGCAATCTGGAACGATCGCCAACAAATTTTGATTGACAAGCGCCGACAACATGGACTACACGGGGGTTTCTGGGAGTTTCCGGGCGGAAAAATAGAGCCTGGGGAAACCATCGAAGCTTGCATAAAACGGGAAATTATGGAGGAGTTGGGGATTGTCGTAGAAGTTGGCGATCGCCTGATTACGATTGACCACGACTACACTAAATTTACAGTTAGACTATACGTCCACCACTGCCGCTACGTCAGCGGGGAACCGCAAACGATCGAATGCGATGAAATTCGCTGGGTGACACTCGACGAAATTGACCAATTTACTTTTCCCAAGGCAAACGCACAGATTATTGCTGCACTGCGGAAAATTTGAGCTGTAATATAAAATTCGGTTGCTACTGAACAACTGACAAATGACAGCTAACTTTTATTTTTGGACGGGCAGAGTAAAGTGAAAACAACTGCCTCTATCGGGTACGGAGTCTACCCAAATTTGACCGTAGTGCGCGCGGATGATGCCTTGACACAGAGACAGCCCAATGCCGTAACCGTCTTTTGATTTATCTCGCTGCAACCGAAAGCTGTCTTCAAAAATGCTCGCGCAATCTTCTTCAGGAATTCCCGGCCCGCTGTTGCAAATGCTGACTTGAACTTTGTAAGCGGTGCGGTGGAGAATGGACAGATTAACCGTTCCTTGGTCTGGGGTGTACTTGCTGGCGTTGTCAAGCAGGTTGACTATGACTTGTTTGATGCGATCGGGATCGGCATAAACCAAGGGTAAATCTGCGGGAATGTCTGTTTCTATGTTCAGACTTTTCGCCTGAAATTTGTCTTGAAACTGCAAGATTACATCTTGACAAATCGCCCCCAGTTCGATTCTTTTTGGTTCAATGTGGAGTTGAGCGTTTGTACCCCGGGCTGCTTGCAGGATATCTGTAATCATACGATCGACAATTCGGATTTGGCGGCGGGCTTGTTTCATCAAATGAGCCGCCAGACTCGGTGTCAAACGCGACTTTTCCCCCTCTTTCACCTTCTGACTTGACTCCAAAGTCTCCAAAGCCAAAGATGCGGCAGTCAAGGGATTACGCAAGTCGTGGGCTAGCATCGCAATAATCCGGTCTTTCAACTGCAACTGCTCTTGCAAGTGTTCTTTTTCCTGTTTGAGGCGAAAAACTTCATCAGAAAGCTGCACGAGTTCGGCCGCGCAAGCAACGGAATAGATGGGTTTTGCGTCAGTCAGGGTTTCCGCAATAGCTGCGGCCGACTGCTGCCCAGGTGTGTATTCGTCTACAGAACGCTTCCAGCGGGGCCACCAGTGTTCGAGTTGGGCGATTAAATTGCTGCCGGCGAGAGTTTGTCGCGGATCGGGATGAATTTTGAGCAGCGAGGGAGTGGCTACAAGTTTAAAGTGTTCGGCTAAATCGGGCTGTTCTCCTACGTCGATGATTTGAAGCTCAAAGTCGCACTCTGCCTTCAAATCCTTTAGGGACTTGCGGATGTGTCTGGTCTGTTCCCTGGAAGAGGGACGCTTGTCTACGAACAGCAAAAGCTGTAAAAGCGGTGCGGGATTTACCGGCTGTTCGGGAGAACAGTCAGTGCCGCTGGTGCCGAGTGTTGGATGGACGCTGTTGAGCTTTTCGATCGGGTGAAAATAATTGAGCATTGCCGAGCCGAGTTATTTCACTTCTACTTTAATTTAATACTTACTTTAGATTTATGCTATTGTCCGATAATTTCATTACAGGCGGGCAGATGATATTTTTGAGATGGAAGAAAAATGAGTCGCTGCGGGTGGTGGTTCAAGTGGCGGTCGCCTTTTTTGTGCTGTGCCTGTTGCTGACGCTGCACCGCTACTACAGCTTTTACGCTACTTACGACCAAGGAATTTTCAATCAACTTTTTTGGAACGGCACTCGGGGTCACTTGTTTGAGAGTTCCCTCTCTTCGGCTTTGTCCACTAATGTGGTTCACCAAAACCAGCTTCCGGAGGTATCTTACTACCGGTTGGGTCAGCATTTCACCCCGGCGCTAATGCTGTGGCTGCCAATTTACTCTCTGTTTCCCTCTCCCGTCACTTTGACGGTGTTGCAGGTGACTTTAATTACGGCGGCTGGAGGAGTGCTCTATGCTCTCGCCAGACACTATCTGGAACCCCGGCTGTCGGCGACAATTGTTGTGAGCTATTACTGCGCTAACGCGGTCATCGGCCCGACTATGGGCAATTTTCACGATGTTTGTCAAATTCCGCTGTATGTCTTTGGCTTGCTGCTGGCGATGGAGAAGCGCTGGTGGCCATTGTTTGGGATTCTGGCAACTTTAATTTTGGCCGTGCGAGAAGATGGGGGAGTTGTGTTATTTGGCGTCGGAGTTTACCTGATTTTGAGCCGGCGCTACCCTCGGACTGGTTTGGCTGTCTGCATACTCAGTTTTGGTTATATGATCGTCCTGACCAATCTGATTATGCCTTTGTTTTCTGCTGATATATCCCAGCGGTTTATGATGGAGCGCTTCGGTCAATATGCCGAGGGAGATGAAGCTTCTACTCTAGAAATTATTTGGGGAATGGTGAGTAATCCCGGACGGTTGGTAGCTCAGTTATTTACGCCGTTTTTTGGTAAGATTAGGTACCTGCTTGGCCAGTGGTTGCCATTAGCTTTAGTGCCAGCTTTCGCACCTGCGTCTTGGATGATAGCTGGATTTCCGCTGCTGAAGCTATTTTTAGCAAAAGGAGAGTCGGTGCTGGCGATTAATATTCGCTATGCGATGACTGTGGTTCCAGGGCTTTTTTATGGGGCGATTCTGTGGTGGGCCCAGCGTCAAAAGGAAGAAGATAGAATGGTGAGAGAGGAAAGAATGTTTTTGCGTTTTCCTTCTGCTTTATTTCCTCTCCCTTCTTCTTCAAAGTTTCGCCGCTTTTGGGCGTTTTGCATCTGTTTGTCGCTATTTTTTACCTTCACTTCTAACCCAAATCGGACTTTTTCTTGGATTTTGCCCGATGCGATCGATCCTTGGGTGCAGGTTCCTCTCGTCAGACAATGGCAGCACGTTTTGCAAGTGCGGCCGCTATTGGCTCAAATTCCTGCGGATGCTAGCGTGGCAGCGACGAATACTATTGTGCCGATTTTGTCAAGCAGGCGGGAAATTCTCAGGTTTCCGATGTTGGAACTCCGCAATGATGCGGGGAAGGCAGTGAAGATGCAATATGTAATTGCCGATTTGTGGCAGTTGCAGCAGTATCAGGCTGCGTTTCGCGCGGAACGGGGACAGTTGCGGGAGATCGTACCGGCGATCGATCGAATGTCCAAATCTGGAGAGTACGGCATTGTTGGCTTTGAAGACGGCGCGATTTTGATGCGTCAGGGTGCTGTTTCTAATTCTGCATCAGTTGCTGCTTGGACTCGTTTTCGGCGCGAATTGGAGCCGATTTTGAAGAAACAGTAAGCGGGTAGGCGCGATCGCCATTGCTGCCCTCAGTGGCTCAAATCTTGAGGAAACCTGTTTTTTTCAGGTAATGGCGATCGAGCAATTTCCTGCAAAAACCAGGTTTAGCCATGATTTTCTGTCTTTGTTGCTGCCAAAAGTCAGGCATTCGGCATCAACTTGCGCTCAACTTAAATTTAAGGGTGATAATTATACAATAAATCTGTTAATCCTAAACATTAAGTTATATAAAAAATTTGGAGGAAGAAAGATGAAAATTTTGGTATTGGCATGGGAGTTTCCTCCCAGAATCGTAGGCGGTATAGCCCGCCACGTATCAGAACTATATCCAGAATTGGTGAAGCTGGGACACGAAATTCACTTAATTACAGTAGAGTTCGGCCACGCGCCGATGTACGAAGTGGTGGAAGGAATACGTGTGCATCGGGTGGTGGTGGGGCACGCTAGGGACTTTTTTCACTGGGTGGCGAACCTTAACCAAAGCATGGGCTACCAAGGCGGGAAACTGATGCTTGAGGAAGGCCCCTTTGATATCATCCACGCTCACGATTGGCTAGTGGGAGATGCGGCGATCGCCCTCAAGCATACCTTTAAAGTACCGCTAATTACCACCATCCACGCCACCGAATACGGGCGCTTCAACGGCATCCACAATGAAGGGCAGCGCTACATTAACGCCAAGGAAAACGACCTCGCTTACAATTCTTGGCGGGTAATTGTTTGCAGTGATTATATGCGGCGGGAAGCCGAACGGGTACTAGCGACTCCGTGGAACAAAATAGAGGTAATTTACAACGGAATTAGACCAGATAAAAAGCCCCGATGGCACGAATTTGACGCGATGAACTTCCGTCGTCAGTTTGCTGCAGACGACGAAAAAATAGTTTATTATGTAGGAAGAATTAGCTACGAAAAAGGTATTTCTGTATTTCTAAATGCAGCACCTAAAGTAATTTGGGAAATGGGGGGGAAAGCGAAAATAGTAATTGTTGGCGGCGGCAATACAGACCATCTAAAACAGTTAGCTTGGCATTTAGGAATTTGGAATAAGTGTTATTTTACTGGGTTCATGTTTGAGGAACATCTCGACAAATTTCAGACGGTGGCTGACTGCGCGGTTTTTCCCAGTCTTTACGAACCTTTTGGGATTGTAGCGTTAGAAAGCTTTGCTGCAAGAGTGCCTGTGGTGGTTTCGGATGCGGGCGGACTTCCAGAGGTGGTGCTGCACACTAAAACTGGCGTTGTTACTGAGGCAAACAATCGGGATTCTTTGGCCTGGGGAATTTTGGAGGTTTTGAAAAATCCGGGTTACGCGCAGTGGTTGGTTGACAATGCTTATCAAGATTTGGAACGCCGGTTTAGTTGGCCGAAGTTGGCGATAGAAACCCAGTGGGTTTATGAACGGGTGGTGGAGGAAAGGGCTGAGGTTGATTGGTAAGAATGCTCTTTTTTGACAGTTGACAGTTGACAGTTGACAGTTGACAGTTGACAGTGAGTCGAATATCAACTTTTTTGGGGCAAATCTTAAGAATTTGTAACACAATGATAGAGACACTCGAACTTACTTTGAGTGCACTCATAAGATTTAAAGGGAATTCGCATCTTGAATATTTTTAGGGAAATCGATCCCCAACCCAGACGCAGCTTACTGATTTTATTCACCGCAGGGCTGCTATTCTGGTCGAGTTTGGCTTCGCTACTGCCAACTTTGCCGCTGTACGTTCAATTTGTGGGCGGCACAAAACAGCAAATTGGCTTTGTGATGGGTGCATTTGCGATCGGACTTTTGCTATCGAGGCCACAATTGGGCAAAATAGCCGACAGCAGGGGGCGAAAACAAGTTTTGCTTCTAGGTGCGTCAGTTGCTGCGATCGCCCCTTTGGGCTACCTGTTAGCTCAATCTATCCCCTTACTGTTACTTCTTCGCGCTTTTCACGGTATTAGCATCGCCGCTTTTACCACAGCTTACAGCGCTTTGGTAACAGATTTGTCGCCACCAGGAAAGCGGGGCGAATTAATCGGTAACATGAGTTTGGTAAGTCCTATTGGTCTAGCATTTGGCCCGGCTATTGGCGGATTTGTGCAAGCTGGGGTTGGTTATACTCCTTTGTTTGCGATGTCGGCAGTTTTCGCTGCAATAAGTGTATTTTTTACCTGCCAAATTGCGGAACCTAATTTTGCCGATTTAACAAAATCGGACTCGCTATCGGAGGACAAAAATAGCCAAAAATACTGGAAAATGCTCTGGAATCCGAGAGTGCGGATTCCGGCTTTAGTGTTATTGGTGGTTGGTTTGGTATTCGGAACTTTGAGCACTTTTATGCCTTTGTTTATCCAAGAAACCAAGGCTAATTTCAATCCGGGATTATTTTATTCTACGGCAGCTATCGCCAGTTTCGGTATGCGGTTAGTCACGGGACGGGCTTCGGACAAATACGGCCGCGGCTTGTTTATTTCTGGCGGCTTAATCTGTTATGCCCTATCTATGTTATTGTTGTATTTTGCTAACAACACCAGTGCTTTTTTAATAGCAGCTTTGGTTGAAGGTTGCGCGGGCGGTACGGTTTTGCCGATGATGGTAGCGCTGATGTCGGACAGGTGCGAACCTCATGAAAGGGGCCGGTTGTTTTCGCTTTGTATTGGCGGATTTGATTTAGGCATTGCGATTGCTGGGCCGACTTTAGGCTTTGTGGCTGAACAAGTTGGCTACAGAAATATGTTTGGTTTTGCTGCTGGCCTCGCTGGCTTGGCTTTGCTGATTTTTATTACTCAGTCTAGCAAGGGCTTGTCTAATTCGATGAAGTTTGCGATCGGTCGAGGCAAAGATGTTTATGCTTTGAACCGATGATATTACAGAAGCAAGAAGGAAGAGGCAATCATGGGACTTACCAAAAAACCCGGTTTCTCCCAAAAATCGTGAATCTATGCGACAGATATTGAGGCAGAAACCGGGTTTTTGTTCCCGCGCAGCATTCTGAAAAACAGGCAAGATGCCTGTTCCACAAAGATTAAAAAAGTTCTGAGTTTTAAATCGTGAGTTGAATTAATTTCTTAATTCAAAACTCAAAACTCAGAACTCAGAACTCACAGCTTATAACGTTTTTAAATGGGCTTGGAGGGATTCGAACCCCCGACCTCATGGTTCGTAGCCATGCACTCTATCCAACTAAGCTACAAGCCCCTGTTGAGTTAAGATTTAATCTAAAATTGATTAAGTTCTTTTCTCACAGAATCTAACAGTAACACCATTACCAAAAAAATGCAAGACCTTTCGCAAACTTTTTCTAAATTGCCCGATCGCACACAGCTAACTCACCTCAACAACAGCGGGGAAGCCCAAATGGTGGACGTTTCGGCGAAGGTGCCGACTGTTCGGCAAGCTGTGGCTGCTGCCAGGGTGCGGATGCTGCCGGAGACGTTTGCGGCGATTGAAGCGGGGAATGCGCCGAAAGGTGATGTGTTGGGCACTGCAAGGCTGGCTGGAATTATGGCGGCGAAGCAGACGGCGCATTTGATTCCTCTGTGTCACCCTCTGCCGCTGAGTAGCGTGGAGGTGCAGGTGATGCCGGATGCTGGGTTGCCGGGGTATCAAATTCGGGCGACGGTGAAAATCAAGGCGGAAACTGGGGTGGAAATGGAGGCGCTGACGGCGGTTTCGGTGGCGGCGCTGACTTTGTATGATATGGCGAAAGGATTGGAAAAGTCGATCGCCATTGAGTCAATTCGCCTGGTGAGTAAAAGTGGCGGCAAGTCTGGAGACTATGAAAATGTAGAGGCATAAGTTTCCTGCCGAAAGAGGGATGCAGCATTCAAAAAGCTGCACTTATGATTAAAATAGGCACTGAACTACTAATTTCAAGTGAAAAACTATGCCTCCTCGTTGGCCCCGCAAACCCGATCGCAATGATCCAGAGTACCGCCGCTTAGATGACCGGATGAATTTTGCTATCCACGTCGGTCTTTTTTCTGCTACCAATTCAGGTTTGTGGTTTGTTCACAATTTGCAAAAGGCTGATTGGCCTTGGGCAATTTCGGTAACGGGTGGATGGGCTCTAGTAGTTTTGGCCCACGCGATTTACCATTTTGCGATCGCCGATTATTCGCCCCTCACCAAAGATTCTGGCTGAAGGCAGTTGGCGGCGATTTGTTAAGTCTTTTGATTGATAACAAATAACTTTGTGCTTTTTTGATATGGCTAATACTACACAGGCGATCGAATCTTTAGCAGCCGAAATCGGCGAAAATGTCTACATTGACATTGCCAAATGGCATTTGTATCTCAATGATGCCCACCTGCATACAGTTGTTGCCCAACAACTTTATTCGATGCTGGAAGATGGCGATTTAGATGCTGACAAAGTTGGACAAGTTTTGCAAGGAATTCCAGTCAAGTTGGGCGGCGGCAAGCGGGAAGTGCCGCTTGCCGATTTGATTCCGATGCAGTGTCAAGTTCAGTTGATGGATGTGCTTGAGGAATTTCAGCGGAAGATGTGATACAGCAGATTTCACATTTATGAAGTACACCCCCAGATAAATCCCGGTAGGGACACTCCAAGAGCCCAAGGAGTGTCAACTTAAGCTGTGAGTCCGCCAGTCCTCTCGCCAGTCCGCCAGTCCGCCAGGGAATGAATTCCCTGTCTAATAGCTAAAGTCCTCTGAAAGAGGACTGATGAGTTTAAAAATTCTTCTTCTGAGTCCTCTTGAGAGGACTTTCGCTTTGAGGCAGGGGTTTCAACCCTTGCCGGACTATGGGTTGTACTTAAGTTGACACCTATGGGCATTGCCGTATCCTACACTTCCTAAACCTGGAATACGCTGTATCAATTGTTGATTTGGGTTTAAGTGCGATCGCCTTTTTTGGTCTTTTTGGATCGAATGGGCGATCGCACTTTTCTCTTTTTCCCTAAACCAGCATGAAATTAGCAGATGTTATCGCATTGGCACTCACTCCAACCATCACACCTAACTGCTCCCCTGTCAAGAGATTCTTAATAAGAGTTCCCTGAGTATTTTGAGTTATTTCTAACTGACCAAAACTCAAGCCACCGCTTAATCCAATCAAATCTTGACCCAGAGTAAAATCAGCGATAATATCAAATCCTTGACCAGCTTTTAAGGCAAAGATATCGTTGCCGCTACCGCCAATCAAACTATCATTGCCCATGCCTCCGTCAAGGAGATCGTTGCCTTTCCCACCACTGAGAGTATCGTTATCGGCGTTTCCGAAAAGAGTATCATTTCCGGCACACCCTCCCAGGATATCTGCTCCTTCATCACCGTTGATTAAGTCATTACCTTCACCGCCGCAGATTGTATCATTTCCCTGTTGTCCAAACAGATTGTCATCACCTTGACTGCCAAGCAGGATGTCGTTACCTTTGCCTCCATATAAGGTGTCATTATCCTTACCACCATCGATGAAGTCATCATCTTTGTTGCCATAAATGATGTCAATACCTTCGCGGCCATGTAAGAAGTCATTGCCTTTGCCTCCGAAGATTAAGTCGTTACCCGACTCGCCAAGGATGATGTCGCTTCCTTCATCTCCGTAGAGAGTATCTTCATCTTTGCCTCCGGCGATGAAGTCATTGCCTTGGTTGCCATTAATAATGTCATTATCGGCACCACCGTATAAGTTGTCATCCCCGGATTTGCCCTCGAATATATTGGCAGCATTGCTACCTAGTAATTCATCGTTTTGGGCAGTGCCTATCTGAATGCCGGATGCGCCGAGTATGGTGTTTTCAACCGAGTTGGGTCGGTTTAAGTTGGGATAGGTAATTTGGTCGCAGATGCAGTCATCGTCTGAGAGGTTATTAGTTATTGGCGTGGGAGTTGGTGTTTCCGATGGTGTCGGTGTTTCCGAGGCTGTTAATGATGGGGTCGGATCGATCGATGTTGGTGTGTCGGTACCGGTTTCGGTGCCGATTTCGCCAGAGGTAGGTTCCTCTGGAACGATCGGGCTATTACCATCAATAGTCTCGACAACAGGGCGAACAGTAGGGTCATTAACCTTCACCTTCGCCATCCGATCGAGAATCGCCTCTTTGGTGTTGTTGGCGAGGAACTGTTCGACTGACACAGTACCCGCTGCCAGTTCCGGAAGTCCCACCGCAATTTGACCGACTGACACCGCCTGCAATTTAGTAATGTCTAGGGCAATATCTGTGATTGGACGACCACTCGCCACCAATTCCTTGACCATTTCATTGCCCAGAGCCACGATCTGAGCCGCGGCCGCGGCAGCAGCAGCCAATTGTGTCGGATTGATTTTGGAGTCTGACTTTGCTGCCTGGGTAATTGCGTCTTGGAGAATCCCTTGAATCGTCTCTACCTTACCCAAATCGACAGGAGTGCCACCTTTGAATTGATTAGCGATCGCACCAATCCCACTATAGGCAAGTTGTGCCAATGGTGTTTCCGAAACCCCATCGATGAATTTCGCCATCTGGACGATCGTGTTTTGCACCATAATCATCGAGCCAAACACCGAGACACCCTGAGTATCCCCATCGGAAATCGCCTCTAAAGCGTCATAGCTCCCTAACTCAACTTCTGCCGACACTCCCAGAGACGATTTTACTTGAGTTTCCGCAGTTGCTGGGTCAGTACCTTGTTTTACCAACTCGGCAATAATCGTCGTTAACGGGGTGACAACTGTTGATCTCAGCGTAGAATTCAGGGGGGTTGCCATCGGCAAGCCGGTTGCCATATCCACCCCTTCCATCAGAACCAACTGGCCTTCAGTGTGATCCAGTTCAGTATCCTGATTGGTATCAAACTGTTCGATATCTATATCCAAATCAAAGCTGCCATCGGCTTGAGTCGTGGTAAATGGTTCGTTATTATCCAATACACCATTGAAGTTCGCATCGAAGAATATCTTACCATCGGCAATGTAACCGTCGATGACGCGACTTTTGGGGAATAGTTTGCCCCAGAATTTAGAAATTACAGGCGCTACATCTACTATGATTTTTTTCGCCTCAGTGACAGTATCAAGAACTACAGGAACTACACGAACTAGAGAAGCTACAGGAACTACAGGAACTACAGGAACTATCAGACTATTTGTAATAGTCGTATCTCCCAAGGTTTCCACCTCAGTAACTATCAGACTATTTGTATTAGGCGTATATCCGATCTTTTCCACCTCAGTGACTGTTTTGACGATACTGCGATTAGCTTTAAGAGTAATAGTTCTTGGGAAGGTATCAGGCTTACTAATTTCATAGTCTGCTTTTTGCCCAACCAATAATAAGGTGTCTTCACCAGCACCTCCGCTAATCGTATCGTTGCTGTTGTTTAGGCTGATTAAGAGATCGTTGCCATTCCCGCCACTGAGAACATTGTTGCCATTCCCACCCCTGAGAGTATCGTTGCCGTCATCACCACGGAGAGTGTCATTCTCCGAGTCGCCGTCAAGAATATCATTGCCCAACCCGCCATCAAGAAAATCGTTGTTCCACCCGCCATAGAGAAAATCGTTGTCTACGCCACCAAAGAGATAGTCGTTACCACCATCACCGTATAGGGTGTCAGCGCTGTCATTAGAACCATCATAGGTTTGTCCCTGTTTTCCATCGTCTTCGCCATAGATAGTGTCATTGCCATCTTCACCTCTGAGCAAATCGGGCCCTTGCTGACCGAAGAGAAAATCGTTGCCATTGCCAGCGTAGAGGGTGTCTTTACCATGAGAGCCATGTAGTTGGTCATCGTTGCTGTCACCAGACAGAAGATCGTCGCCACTCTGACCCAAGAGTTTGTCATTACCTCCTCCACCGTATAGGCTGTCATTGCTATCCCCCCCATCAAGGTTGTCCTCACCTCCTTCACCGTTGAGAAAATCGTTACCTCCGTCGCCATAGAGATGGTCATTACTCGTAGCAGTCCCCTTTTGGATACGTGGTTTTCCCTGCGATATTTCGAACCAATCGCTTTCATGTTCCCAATCGGCGACAGATCCGCCCGAGAGCGTGTCGTTGCCCGATCCTCCATGAAGACGGTCATCGCCTTGTTCCCCCTCAAGCCTATCGTTGTCTGCCTCACCATGGAGCTGATCGTTACCCCATCCACCAAATAACTCGTCGTACAGTGCTCCCCCGTAAAGAAGGTCATTGCCGTCTTCTCCCGCAAGCCTATCGAATTCATTGCCACCATTGAGGAGATCCCGACCCGATCCACCATAGAGATAGTCATTGCCCCCTTCACCATAGAGAAGGTCGTTGTCTGATTGACCATAAAGACGGTCATCTTCAGATCCACCATAAATTAGATCCTCACCAGTATCGCCATAGATATAGTCATCACCTCCGTGCCCGAAAACATTGTCATTGCCTCTTTGAGCAAATATGTTGTTACGTTTCCCTGTTCCATTAATTTTGTTGTTGTTATCATTACCACTTATATCGTCTCCTGTAAGTTTAGCGACAAAGTTTGCAGTGTCCATGTAGCCATTTGCAATAGAGCTACTTAGGTTTGTGAAAAATCCCTCAACCCCATTCCACCCAGCTATTACACCTTGTGATACAGTATTCCATCCCTCTTCGACGGATTTAATAGCCTTATTAACCCCTTCTAATATCGGGCCAAGAACCAAGTCCTCAAGCCAATCACTGATACTAGAGAACTGATTAACTGTTTTATTAAGGTCAATAGACAACGGTTGAGTAGCAATTCCAGGTACGTTTGCTGTTAGTTCAATGTTATTTGAACTTCCTAAACGGATGTCAAGATCGACACCAATGTTTTGGCCCAAGATGTTATAGCCTAGTTTCGTCTTTAAACTCAGACCATCCTTAGAGAGTCGCCCGTCTACATTGAGGAGTTCTTCTCCAAACAGCTTCAGTTTACCCTGAATCTTTATATCGGTAGGACTTTTAATCTCAACGATCGCACGATCGATTGATAAAATCCCTAAATCAATATTTCCTTCAACTTTCAGCCCATTACTATCAGCATTAATCTTAGCTCCGGCAATTTCTTTCCCGAATATCTTCACAGAACCAGATCCACTGGCCGTCTTCTTGGCAATATCAACTGAAAAATCTTTAATGTCTAGGGCGACAAGTCCATAATAGGTCAAATAAAAATCTTTGATTTTGGCACTTGTGCTTGTAAATTCCACGTTCGCTTTAGCAACGGTATGGCCAAAAATCTCAAGTTTCCCATCTCCTTTAAGGTATTGTTCAGTAGGACTGACCTTGACGGCAAAATCCAAAGTCTTATCATTAGGACCATCCGCACCCGTCAGCTTCAAAAATCCCAAGTCAATTTCATCAATCTTTAAAAATCCCTCTAAACTTGGATTGCTTTGAGCGTAGGGATTGGCATTGAGACTGAGTGAAGCTTCTTTACCCCAAGCAGTTAACTTCCCATTAATACCAAGACCTTGGGTTAATTTGGTTTCAGCAATTTCTGTCTCTAACGGCACTAACTTGAGTAGTGGATCAAACTTTGTATCTGCATCAGGCCCATCAACAGAGACAATATTGACATTCAAGGTTTGCCTCAAAAACGATTCTGCCTTCTTAACAAAATTGACTTCCTTCCCCACTTGTTTGATGAGATAAGAGTAAACGGGACCAGCCCAGAGATCAACAAGGTTGACAGGAGCATTTGCCGTTAATTCCACTGCAAATTTCGTGGGATCGTTAGAACTGACCAAGAAAGCCGACTTGATATCGAAGTTACCAAACTTTAAATCTCCCACAAATCCAACAGTATCAACCCAAGGTGGTGCGTAGGTTCCGCCAACTTGTAATGCTAAATTCCGAATTTCTGAATCAGGTAAGCCAAAGGGATTTTTCCAAGGAGTTGCTGCTGTGAGTTGAAGCGCACCCGTAATTGATTTGGGATCGAAAGTTAAGCCTCCAGAAAGTGTTAACGCAGGTTCGTTTGCTTGGAAGGGATCGTAACCTTTAATTAAATAACTGCCTACTATACCGAAATTCGGGGGAGAAATTGTATCTGCTGAGACGGTTAATTTAGAACCAGCAATCTCAATCGAGAATGGGTCAACTTTCAAAAGTGTTAGGTTTTGAGTGCTTAACTCAGCACTGAGGCTCACTTTTGGTAGAACACCTGTTCTAACTTCTGCTTTTAGCTCTACCTCCTTAATTTTTAGCTGCTCATTAATCAAGTCTAAAAAATTTCTTTGACCATCATTCTTAGCATCTGCAAAGTTTATTTTTCCACTGAGTCCGTAGGTGGGAGCGGAGGTGTTTAGGTTGGATAAGGTGAGGCTGGGTTTGCTTAGGGGTATAGTGACACCTGTTGCAACCTTAGCGACAAGAGGAAGAACTCCGAAGTTAGCGAAAGGTATGCTCCCGTCATGGGTGAGTTTCAGTTCGTTGTTTTTAAATTCAGCCGTTAATGGCTTGACCATCGGTACAAGCGCTTCGAGGACTTTTTTTTCTACATTAGGTACACTAATCTTGTTGTTTTTCAGATAGGCGTCTAGCTCGCTCCAGTTTTCAATCCGAGAATCGAAAGTGCGCGTTAAAGGTGCAGCAGCGATATTGTTGTTACCCGCTGCATCAGTGGCGCTGCTGGCGGGAACGTTGACGGTTACGATGCCGCTACCCGTTGGTGTGACAGTGAAATTGTAGTTACTACCGGTGCCGGTAAACCCACTGACAGTGGCGTTGGTGAGGCTGATATCGCTGGCAATAAACCCGGTAACATTTTCGTTGAAAGTTGCGGTGACATTGAAGGGATTCTTGACTGTTGCCCCAGCGTTTGAAGCGAGGGTTACGGTGGGGGCTGTGGTATCAACGGCAGCAGCAGTGCTGAAATTCCAAGTA
Source organism: Microcoleus sp. Z1_B2 (assembly GCF_036700325.1). NCBI lineage: Bacteria > Bacillati > Cyanobacteriota > Cyanophyceae > Oscillatoriales > Microcoleaceae > Microcoleus > Microcoleus sp. Z1_B2. The sequence continues at coordinate 1,333 of NZ_JAUBOQ010000009.1, read as the reverse complement.
GTTGCGCCTGTAGTACCGACATAATTATTACCTGCAATATCTTTAATTGCACCAGCAGCAATTTCAACGTAATAATCAGTACCGGGCGCTAAATCTGCTGTGGGATTAACGGTGACGGTACTACCAGTAACCGTGACATTGGCTGAGGTGACATCAATGGTTTCCACCACTGTGCCGTCGGTTTTCTTGATGACAATGTTGCCAGTGCCTTTTTGTACGGCTTCACTCAATGTGACAACTAAATTAGCAGCAACTGCAACACTGGTGGCGTTGTCGGCGGGGGTGAAAGTGGCTGTCGGCGCTGTGGTATCAACGGCAGCCGCAGTGCTGAAATTCCAAGCAGTTGCCCCTGTAATACCGGCATAATTGTTGCCCGCTAAGTCTTTAATCGCACCAGCGGCAATTTCAACGTAGTAATCTGTACCTTGCGCTAAATCTGCTGTGGGATTAACTGTGACTGTACTACCAGTAACCGTGACATTGGCTGAGGTGACATCAATGGTTTCCACCACTGTGCCGTCGGTTTTCTTGATGAC